>JBGSYE010000333.1:0-3331 GCA_041751075.1 Chthoniobacteraceae bacterium | reverse complement strand
AGCCCACTCGCTATTCCGGCCGCCCGGATAGCGAGTGGGCTTGAAGCCACACTCGCTCTACGACGTACTGAGAAACCCGTGAAATTCCTCCGCCATCTTCTCCTCCTCATCTGCCTCGCCGTCCCGACCCGCGCAGCGGAGCGCAAGCTCGTCGTCGGCATGGAACTTGCCTACCCGCCCTTTGAAATGCGCGACGAGCGCGGCGAGCCCGCCGGCGTGAGCGTCGATCTGGCGCGCGCGCTCGGCACCCATCTCGGCGCGCCGATTGAAATCCAGAATCTCCCCTTCGACGGCCTGATCCCCGCGCTCAAGACCGGCAGGATCGACCTCATCCTCTCCTCGATGACCGCGACGCCGGAGCGCGCGGACTCGATCGACTTTTCCGAGCCCTATCTGAAGACCGGCCTCTGCCTCCTGGTGCGCGCCGGCAGCGACATTCGCTCCATCGCCGACGCCGACCGGCCGGGCCGCACCGTCGCCGTGAAGAAAGGCACCACCGGCCATCTCTACGCCGCGCGCCAGCTCGAGAGCGCGCGCCCGCTCGTCCTCGACAAGGAATCCGCCTGCGTGCTGGAGGTCACGCAGGGCAAGGCCGACGCCTTCATCTACGACCAGATGTCCACCCTCGCGAACTGGCAGCGCCACCGCGACAGCACCCGCGCCGTGCTCACGCCCTTCCAGCAGGAAACGTGGGCCATCGGCATCCGCAAAGGCAACGACGCCCTGCGCGCGAAGGTGAACACTTTCCTCGCCGACTTCCGCAAAAGCGGCGGCTTCGAGCGGCTCGGCGACAAGTGGCTGGCGGAGCAAAAGGCGGAGTTCAAGAAGCTCGGGATCGAGTTCCTTTTCTGAGCCAGTCTTGCCTCCATGAGCGGCGGAGTGTAAGGGCTGGAATGCTCGCAGTCCTCGAAGACCCCGCCATCCGCGCCCGCGTGCCCGCCATGTCGGTGGAGCACTACCATCGGATGTTCGAGCTCGGCATGATCGCGCCGAATGTGGAACTGATCCGCGGCGCACTCGTCGAAAAAATGCCGAAGACCCCTCTCCACTCGTCCGTCGTGGTGCTCCTCCAACGCTTTCTGCTCGCCCGCGTGCCCGAGGGCTGGCACCCCCGCGCCGAGCAACCGCTGACGCTCAGCGACTCGGAGCCGGAACCGGACATCGCCGTCGTGAAAGGGACCGAGCGCGAGTACTTCAGCGGGCACCCGACGACCGCTGCGCTGGTCGTCGAGGTCTGCGTGACCAGCGAGGCGATCGACCGCGTGAAGCTTGATGTTTACGCACAGGCGGGCGTGCCGGAATGCTGGCTCCTCCTCGCGGAGGAGCGTGTGATCGAACGCCACACCCATCCGCAGGACGGGCATTACGCGAAGGTCGAGCGCGCGATTTTCCCCGCGACGATCGCGAGCACGGTGCTTCCCAGCTTGAACCTTCCGCCGCTGGAAGTTTTCCCGGTTTGAGTCTCCAGCCGATGAGGACCACCAGCGCCTGACACGCCATGATCGACTTTGCGCAGAAGCGCGTCCTCATCTTTGTCGTCGCTTACAACGCGGAGAAGACCATCGACAGCCTGCTCGACCGCATCCCCGAGTCGCTGCGCAATCGCAACGTCGAGGTGCTCATCATCGACGACTCCTCGAAGGACGCGACCTTCCACACCGGCCTGAAGCGCGAAGATCCGACGAGCGACTTTAAGATCACCGTCCTCCGCAATCCCGAGAACCAGCGCTACGGCGGCAACCAGAAGCTCGGCTACCGCTACGCCATCGACCACGGCTTCGACATCGTGGCTCTGCTCCACGGCGACGGACAGTACGCGCCGGAAAAGCTGCCCGATCTGCTCGCACCCCTGCTCACCGGCGAGGCCGATGTCGTCTTCGGCTCACGGATGATTCACAAAGCCGACGCGCTGAAAGGTGGGATGCCCTACTACAAATGGATCGGCAACCAGGTGCTCACCGGCTTCCAAAACTGGATGCTCGGATCGCACCTCTCCGAATTCCACTCCGGCTACCGGCTCTACTCGACGAAGGCTCTGCGCGCGATCCCCTTTGAGCGCAACGACAACGACTTTCACTTCGACACCGACATCATCGTCCAGCTCCACTTCGCCCATCAGCGCATCGTCGAGATTCCGATCCCGACATACTACGGCGACGAAATCTGCCATGTGAATGGCCTGCGATACGCATGGGACATCTTCCGCACCATGCTCCGGGCGAAATGCCACGAGAACAATCTGCTCTACGATCGCAAATTCGACGTCGGGCAGGTCGAGCTCACCTACGATCTGAAGCTCGGCTTCCGCTCCTCGCACACCTTTGCCCTCGACGTGGTGAAGCCCGGCTCCCGCGTCCTCGACATCGGCTGCGGGCGCGGCCTCGTCTCGGATGAAATGGCGAAGACCGCCGGGAGCGTTGTGGGCGTGGACCAATACATCCGCGCATCGACCAGCCCGAAGGTCGAGTTCAGGCAGTGGGACATCGATAGCGGCGAATTCCCGGTCGATGTCTCGCAGTTCGATCAGATCTTCATCCTCGACGTCATCGAGCACCTGCACGATCCCGAGGTCTTCATGGAGCGCCTGCGCTCCGCCGCCGTGCGCACGCGCCCCGAGATCGTCATGACCACGGCGAATGTCAGCTTTTTCATCACCCGGCTGATGCTGCTGCTCGGGCACTTCAACTACGGGCGCAAAGGCATCCTCGACCGCACCCACACCCGGCTCTTCACCTTCAGCTCCCTGCGCGAACTCTTCGCCCAGACGGGCTACAGAGTGAGCGAGATGGGCGGCATCCCCGCGCCCTACCCGCGCGCCATCGGCGACGGCCCGATCGCCCGCGCGCTGCTCGCGATCAATACCTTCCTCATCAAAATCCTGCCGGGCCTTTTCAGCTACCAGATCTACATCCGCGCCCACGCCCTCCCGACCGTGGCAAACCTGCTCGTCGAGACCCTCGACACGAGCGCAGAGTTGAAGCGGCAGGCCGCGGCGCCCTTTGGGCCGGAGAGGCGGCGGGGTCGGGTGCCTTCTTAATTTACAGGCTCAGTGTGCCCTCGGCCGGTGGCGCGTTACCCGCCCCGCTGCCTCAAATCGGACGCTCTTGTTCTCCCACGAGCTCCGCGCCAAGCCCGAGTTGCGCGTCGTCTTCCTCATCGCGATGAGCGCCCTTGCTGCGGGAGCGGGCGTGAAGCCAGCGTAATGCGGAAAAGCAATCCAGCCGTCCCGTCTCCGGAACGGCTGGAAAAGTCGTGTGACCCAATCTGCGCAATGGGCGCCTGCTGAGCCTAGTAGTTCGGTTGTGGCTTCATGCCAGGGCTGCCGGATTTG
>JBGSYE010000332.1:0-9511 GCA_041751075.1 Chthoniobacteraceae bacterium | reverse complement strand
ACGGCGCGGTGTCGTTCACGCGATTTGTGGTGGCGGGGTTGGCGAAGAGCAGCGTGCCGCCGGTCTGCACGGTGATGCCGGACGTGCCGCCGAGCGCGCCGATCGAGGCGGCGATCAGCGTGCCTCCCTCGACGATCGTCGTGCCGGTGAAGGTATTTAGCCCATCCACGACCCAAGTGTTCGGGCCGGTCTTGGTCAGGCCGGTGCGGAGGGGTTCCTGTGGGGCACCCGCGTCGCCGAGGCTGGGGGTGAAGCGATTCTCGCCCGCGTTATTGCCGGCGAGCACCAGGCGGCGGGCGGCGGTGCCGCTGTGGCCGATGGCAGCGGGGTTGGTGAAGCTCACGGGGGGCAATGAAGCGGAGGCATCGAGGGTCGCGCTGGTGCCGTCGATGGTGAAGAGGCGATCCGTGCTGATCGGCGCGGTCGGCGCGAACTGCACGGTGGCGTCGCGGAGGATCAGGTCGGTGGCCGCCGGGGTCGGCGAGCCTTGCCCGAGATTGCTGGGAGTGCCCGAATTCCCCAGCGTGTCCACGACCACCGTGCCGCCGTCGATGACGGTAGCGCCCGCATAGGTGCTCGCCGCGGAGAGGCGAACGGTGACGCCTCGCAGGACCAGCGTGTCGCTCGCCCCGCCGGTGATGAGCCCCAGAACGAAGAGGCTGTTATTTTGCGAATCGAGAGTGTGCAGGCCGCCGCCGGTCAGGGCGATGGTGCGATCGGGATTCAGGATGATCACGCCGGCGCCGGCCTGGAGCGTGGCGCCGCTCTGAAGGGTGGTGGTCCCGTGGTAAGCCCCGAGCGCCACGTCGTGGTCGATCCGGGTGATGCCGAGGCCGACGATGGTGGCGCTGTGGACGTTGTTGCCGGTGAGCGAATACAGATTGCTCGCGTGCGCTCCGGTCCGCCCGCCGACGGTGAGGGTGAAGGGCCCCGAGATGTCGCCGCGCAGCACGGTGGTCGTGCCCGTGCCGTCGCTGCTGATGGAGGCATCCCCCTGGAGGATGATCTCGCCATTGAAGAAGCCGCCCTGCTCGGTGCGCAGGACACCGCGGCCTTCCGCGCCGTTTCCAGAAATGAAGAAGCGATTATCCCATCCCGAGCCGGGCCGGTTCACATACACCGCCGAGCCGGCGCCGCCGGTGATCACGGTGATGTCTCCTGAGCCGAAGGGATTGAGCAGATTATCCGCCCCGAGCGCGATCCGCCCCGCGAAGAACGAACTCGCGCCGAGGGTGATGGGGCCGCTGTAATCCTGCGTCGCCGCGGAGGTGAGGATGGTATTGGTGCTGCCGACTCCCGTGATCGTGAGCGGGCCGCTGCCGGAGAGTTGATTCACGCTGCCGAGGGTGAGGCCAAAGCCATTGCCAAAGATCGCGCCGCCGCCGGGGCCGACGTCGAGGCCGTGGTTCGGATGGAGCGTGAAGCTGGCCGCGGGCTGGAGCGTGCCGCCGTTCAACCGCACGTTATTCTCCGCACTCGTGTCGCCGAGGTTGCTGTCCTGGGTGACGATGAGCGTGCCTTCATTGAGGAAGGTGCCGCCGGGATAAGTATTCACCGCCAGCGGGCCGAGGGTCAGCGTGCCGAGCCCGCTCTTGACCAGCGCGTTGCTCCCGTTGAGACGGATCACGGTATTGATCGTGAGCGCGTCGGACGCGGCTGGCGTGCGGACGACGAGATCTGCGCCGGGCAAAGGCTGGATGTGGGCTCCGCCGCTGAGCGTCGCATTCGCGCCGGTCTTGAGCAGGCCATTCAGGGTCACGATCTGCCCGGCGGCGAGGGTGAAGGCGTGGGCACCCGCGATCTTCAGCGTGGTGAATTCCGCGTCGGTCTGCGCGGTCACGGCGCCGGTCGTTTCCTGGTGGCGAATGGAAGCCAGCGTCGCGCCGCCGGCGGTGGTCGCGGTGTCGGGGTCGGGCGTGCCGCTGTAGCGCAGGCCGCGGATGTAGCCGGCGGCGTCGTTCCAGGCGAAGTTGTCGCCGCCGAAGAAGGTGCCGTGGTCGAGGAAGCTGTTCGCCGGCGCGTTGCTGACGACGATCTTGTTGGTCGTGCCATTGGTGCCGCCGATGATGGCGAAATTCGTCGTGGCTCCCGCCGTGCGCGCGCCCAAGGTCGTGACGGTGAGGCTGGTATTGGCGTTGTTGTAGGTGGCGCTCAAGGTCGAGTTCCCCGCGCTCCGAGTCATATCGCCGACCACCTTGTTGCCGCCATTGATCCCGAGCTCGCCGGTACCGTCGAAGGTGATCGTCGAAAGCATGGAGAGCGCCCCGCTGCCCCCCAGCTCGAGTTTTCCCCCGCCGATCGTCGTCCGCCCCACATAGGTCTGCGCCGCGCGAAAGGTCTGGGTGCCGGTCCCGACCTTCGTCACCCCGCCCCCGCCGCTGAGCACGGCATCGGTGAGCGCGCCGAGATTGGTGCCGCCGAGGCTGATGGTGTTGTTGCCGAGGTTCACACTGCCGGCCCCGCCGAGCGCTCCGAGGTGATAGATGTTTGCGCCGGCCAGGCCAAAGGTGACGGAGCCGAGGCTTGCCAGGTTGAGGCTGCTGGCTTGCAGCGCGCGGGCGTGGTTCAGAGCCAGTATGCCGCTGACGACGTTGGTCTGGCCCGAGTGCCGATTCGCGCCGCTGAGCGTCTGGAGCAGGGGCATCGGGCCATCCACGCGCAAACTGCCCCCGCCGCTGAGCACGCCGCTGAAGTCGCCCCCGCCGGCCTGGACCACCAGCGTGCCTCCGGTGGCGAGCTGGATGCGCCCCGCTCCGGCGATAACACCCACATTTTCGCCGAAGTCATTGATCTCGGCGAAGGCATCGGTATTCACCGTGATGATGCCGTTGTTGCTGAGGTAAGGCCCTTGCACCGCGCGGAAGCGGGCGAAGTTGCTCAGCGTGAGATTTCCCTGAAACGCGCCCTGTCCCTGCCCTCCTCCTGCGGAATCGAGCGACGGCCCGACGACCAGCGTGCCCGCATTCACCGTGATAGTGCCGGGGATGGCATTGAGCGTGGAGCCCGCCGAGGAGCCGCGCAGGGTGAGCGTGCCGAGCCCTTCCTTGGTGAAGCCGCCGGGGCTCTCAACCCGCGCCGCGATGGAGGCGCTCGCATTCGTGGTGATTATGGGGTTCGCGCCGGAAAGGGTGATCGTATTCGCCGCGAGATTGGTCGCGCCCTGGAGGGTGTAGTTCCCGCTGGTCGCGGGATTGAAGGTCAGACTACCGACCGTGATGGCGCTGCCGATGGTCACCGTGCCCGCCGCGCCATTGCCGCTGCCGAAGATCGCGTCACGCACCGGGGCATTGGACCACGGGGAATTCGTGACGTTATCCCACCAGACGTCGTTGCCTGCCGTGGTGTTCCAGACGCCCGCACCATCGGTCACACCCGTGCCGGAGCCATTGGCATCCCAGGTGAAGGCCGCGCGCGCGGTCGCCGCCGACGCGAAGATTGCGGCGGCGATGGAGCCGGCGAGGATGCGGGCGAGGAGTGGGCGGGGTGTTTTCATGCGTGGAGATGGCTTCAGACCGTCATGCGTTTTTTGCGGCGCGTTCGTATCACGCCGAGCGCAGCTTCTTTTGCCGCGCCGAGTTTGCCCGCAGCCCGCCCGCGCTGTCTTCCCAACTAAAGTATGAAAATGCGCGTAGCGTTTGCATTGATGCTTGTCAGCGGGCGGGCGGAGATGCTTGGCTCCCCTTCCGGCGGGGTGGACGCGCCGGTATGAAGGTTTCGCTCACCACCCAATACTGTGCGCCGCAGCGGGCGCCGCGCCGGGCGGCCAATCTCTCCCTGCTCAATCCGAGCGTGCAGAAGCCATTGCTGGCGCTGCAGCAGGCGATGGAGAGCCGCACGTTTTTGAAAGCGGCGGAGCGCCTCATCCACGCGGCGATCCCGTGCGATGTCGTCTATACGTTGCTGCACTACTCGATGGATCGCGGGCGCTCGATGACGGCATGGGGCAGCGATGGCGCCGAGTTCACCAACGAGTATGTGCGCGAGAGCCTGATCGGGAATCCGCTGGGCTGGGTGCTCGCGACGAAGCCGGGCGTGAAGTCGTTTCCGCTCTGCGATTGTTATCCGACCATCGAGGACATGGAGCGGTGTCCATTTTTCCAGCGTTTCATCCAGCGCATCGGCATTTACCACGCGACGGTGATGCCCTTCTGGCGGGAAGGTCTCGACGGTGCCGACCTCGTGATGGGGCCGCATCGCGGCCCGCAGTGGCCGAAGTTTTCCCCCGAGGAAGTCGCGCGCATGGATCTGATCCACGGGCACATCGACGCGGCCTACCGCCGGGTGAACAAACTCCAGAGCCAAAGCTGCGCGCGGCGCGGGCTGGAGGAATTTGTGGCCTCGCTCCCGCTGCCCGCCTTGCTGGTGGAGTGGGACCTGGGGCTGCTCTTTCACAATGCCTCGGCGGGTGAAGCCGTGGCGCAGTGGAATGGCGCGGACCCCCATTTCAAGCCCGCGCCGGGCGAGCTGCCGGTCCCGGCGAACTTGCGCAGCGAACTCGAAAGGCTGCGCGAAGAGTGGACCACGGCGCTCCGCGAAAGTCCCGGCCCGGCGCTCTTCCGCGAGCGCCAAGTGGCGCATCCGACCGTGCCCGGATCGCGGGCGCTGATCTCGATGACGACGCTGCGCTCGCCGCATTTCGGCAAGCCGAGTTTCGTCGTCCGCTTCGAGACACACGGCAACGGGGCCAAAGATCCTCTCGCCTCCCTCGCCAAACTTTCCGGTCGCGAGCAGAAGCTCGTGAAGCTGGTCTGCGATGGGCAGAGCAACCAGGAAATCGCCGAAGCGCTCGGACGCAGCGTGAACACGGTGAAGAGCGAACTGCATGCAATCTTCAAGAATCTCGGCATTCCCAGCCGCGCCCGGCTCATGGCCCTGCTCAGATGAAACGTGCGCCGGGCCACTCGCCCGGCTTGGATTCGATCGCGCATCTGTTTCAATCCGATCTTGCGCACCGCCAATCTCTGAACGCGAACTGACATGCCACTGACCCTCACCCGCCGCCAGTATGCCGAGATGTTTGGCCCGACGGTGGGGGATCGGGTGCGGCTCGCGGACACGGAGCTATTTCTCGAAGTCGAGCGCGACCTGATCGCGGAAGGCGGGGGCTACGGAAATGAGGTGAAATTCGGAGGCGGCAAGGTGATCCGCGATGGGATGGGGCAGTCGCCGACGGCGCTCGACGCGGAGTCGCTCGATCTCGTGATCACGAATGCGCTGATCCTCGACGCAGTGCAGGGCGTGATCAAAGCCGACATCGGAGTGAAGTGTGGGCGCATCGTTGGGATCGGGCACGCGGGGAATCCGGGCATCCAGAGTGGACTCACGATGACCATCGGTGCGGCGACGGAGGTGATCGCCGGAGAAGGCTGCATCGTCACCGCGGGCGGGATCGACTCGCACATTCATTTCATCTGTCCGCAGCAGATCGAACATGCGCTCGCCAGCGGCGTCACGACGATGCTCGGCGGCGGCACCGGCCCGGCGCACGGGACCTACGCGACGACTTGCACGCCGGGCATCTGGAACATGCACCGGATGCTTGAAGCGGCGGACGAGTATCCGATGAATCTCGGCTTTCTCGGCAAAGGCAATTGCTCGACGCCGGAGCCTCTGCGCGAGCAAGTGCTCGCCGGCGCGATCGGCCTGAAGTTGCACGAAGACTGGGGCACGACTCCGGCGGCGATCGACTGCTGTCTCGGGGTTGCGGACGAACTCGACGTGCAGGTGGCCATCCACACCGACACGCTGAACGAGAGCGGCTTCGTCGAGGACACGATCGCCGCATTCAAAGGCCGCACCATCCACACCTACCACAGCGAAGGCGCCGGTGGCGGACATGCGCCGGACATCATCCGCGTCTGCGGCGAGGCAAATGTGCTGCCGTCCTCCACGAATCCGACGCGGCCCTTCACGGTGAACACGATCGACGAGCATCTCGACATGCTCATGGTCTGCCATCACCTCGACTCCAAGATTCCGGAAGACGTGGCTTTTGCCGAATCGCGCATCCGCCCGGAGACGATCGCTGCGGAGGATTTGCTGCATGACTTGGGCGCCTTCTCGATGATGTCGAGTGACTCGCAGGCGATGGGGCGTGTGGGGGAGGTGATCACGCGCACCTGGCAGACGGCGCACAAGATGAAGGTGCAGTTTGGCGTGCTCGAATCCACGCGCCCAGCCGACAATTTCCGCGCGCTGCGTTACGTCGCGAAGTACACGATCAACCCCGCGATCACGCACGGCATCGCGCATGAAGTCGGGAGCATCGAGGTGGGCAAGCTGGCCGATCTCGTCGTCTGGAAGCCGGCCTTCTTCGGGGTGAAGCCGGAGGTCATCTTGAAAGGCGGACTGATCGCGATGGCGAACATGGGCGACCCGAATGCGAGCATTCCCACGCCGCAGCCCACTTTCTATCGTCCGCAATTCGCCGCGCACGGTCGGGCGAAGTTTAGCACGTCGCTGACCTTCGTGAGCGATGTCGCGCTGCGTTCGGGCAAGCTGCCCGCCGTGGACAAGCGACTCGCCGCGGTGAGGAACACGCGCCAGGTCACCAAGCGCGACCTGCTCTGGAACGATGCGCTGCCGAAGATCGAGGTCGATCCCGAGACATACACGGTGAAGGCGGACGGGCGGGAGTTGCGCTGCGAGCCGGCGCAGGTGCTGCCGATGGCGCAGCGGTATTTCCTTTTCTGATCCATGGAGCTGATCCGCACGGCGCTCGCGGGATACGATCGCGGGCTCTCGTCGCTGCGGATTGCCGTCGATCGGCTCACACTCGCGAAACGCCGGTGGCGCGGCGTGGCGGAGGACGGGCGGGAATTTGGCTTCGATCTCGAAGCGCCGCTCGCGGACGGCGTTGCGGTGCATCAGAGCGAGAGCGCGGTCTATTTCATCGCGCAAAAATACGAGCCAGTGCTCGAAGTGCCGCTCGGGACAGACGCGCAAGCCGCGGCCCGGCTTGGATGGACGATCGGCAACCTGCACTTCCCGATTGAGGTCGCCTCCGGAGTAGTGCGCGTCGAGGACGACTCCGCGCTGCGGCAGATGTTCGAGCGCGAGCGGATTTCTTTCACTGCGTGCAAGCGAGTCTTCCATCCGCTGAGCGGCGGGCACCGGCACTGACATGGAAGGCGGAACCCGGAACGCGGAACCTGGAGCGATCGAGTGGCTGCCGTTTCTCCTCCAGACCGCCGACGCGCTGTTTCCGACGGGGGCTTACGCGCACTCGCTCGGCTTTGAAGAGAGCGTGCGGCTCGGCGTGGTGATCGACGAGGGAACGCTTCGCAGCTTTCTCTGCGAGCAGATCGCGCCGGCGCAGCGGGAGCAGGAGTTGCCGTATCTGCGCTTTGCGTTTGACGCCGCGGCCGATGGAGACCTTGCCGCGCTCCGCCGGCTCGATATCGAGATCACCGCGTGGAAACTCGCCGCCGAGACACGCGAAGCCAGCGCGCAAATCGGCACCCGGCGGCTGCGTGCGCTGCGGATCATTCACGATGCGCCGCTGCTGGCTGCGCTTGAGAAGCTCATCGCGGCAGACGCGTGTTGGGGGCATCATCTCGTCGTCTGCGGGATGCAGGCGGCGATCGAGGGAATCCCGCTGCGTGCGGCGCTCACTACGTATTACTACCAGTCGCTGACGGCGGTTTGCGGTGCCGCGATGAAGCTCATTCGCATCGGCCAGGATGGTTGCCAGCGCGTTCTGCGCGCGGCCGTGGCGCTCACTCCGTCGGTCATCGAAGCCTCACTCATCGTCTCGCGCGAGGAGGCCGGCTGGTTCAATCCGCTGCTCGAAATCGCCAGCCTCCGCCACGAACGCGCGGAGGAGCGGCTGTTCATTTCGTGAGTTTCTGGATGTGCCTGCAATGAAATCACGGCTTGGGCTGACCTTGCCAAAATCGTGTGTCGCGGCATTCTGAACGACATGACACACGACGTGCTCGAAACGGCGATTCGCGAAGGAATTCCCTTTGCCATCAACATGGCCGACGGACGGCAGTATGAAGTGCGCGCTCGGGATCGAGTGATCCTGGCCGGAACGCGAATCGTCCTCGTGGACGACAGGGACATCCCGCATGTGCTGCCGCTGTTGACGATGACCGGGGTCACTTTTCTGCCGAGGGAGAGCAGTTCACCCCAACAATGATGAGCGGCGGCCCGCGGCGCCCCATCCGCATCGGCATCGGCGGACCGGTGGGCTCCGGCAAGACGATGCTGGTGCTGCGGCTCTGCCAGTGGCTGCGCGAAGAGTTTGCCATGGCGGTCGTCACCAATGACATCTACACGCGCGAGGACGCGGAGTTCCTCGTGCGCGAACAGGCGCTGCCGGCGGAGCGCGTGATCGGTGTGGAGACCGGGGGCTGCCCGCATACGGCGATCCGCGACGACACCTCGATGAATCAGGCGGCGATCGCAGAACTCGAACGACGGCATCCCGACACGCGCCTCATCCTCGTCGAGAGCGGCGGTGATAACTTGAGCGCGACCTTCTCGCCCGAGCTCGTCGATTCATTCATCTACGTGATCGATGTCGCCGAGGGAGACAAGATCCCGCGCAAGGGCGGCCCCGCGATCCGCCACAGCGATCTGCTGCTGATCAACAAGATCGACCTCGCGCCACATGTCGGAGCGGATCTCGATGTGATGGCGCGGGATGCGAAAAAGATGCGCGACGAGCGCCCGTTCATTTTTGCCGACCTGCGCAGCGGAAAGGGAAAGGACGAGCTGCTCGCCTGGCTGCGGCGCGAGGTGCTGTTTGGAATGAGGAATGAGTGAAGGAGGTAAAGAGTAAGGAATGACGAATGCCGAATGACGAATGTGAGATGACGCGCCGCTTCGTCATTGGGCATTCGGGCTCCCTTCCTCATTCCTCATTTTTCCCCGATGCTTTCCGGCCACCTCGATCTCACCTGCTCGGTGGATTCCGCGGGTCGCAGCCACCTGAGCCGCCAGTCCTTCCGCGCGCCGATGCACATCAGCAAACCGCATCTCGACGAGGGCGTGCTCGTGGTGAACGTCGTGAACCCGACGGCGGGACTGCTCGATGGCGATCGGATCGCCTGCACCGTGGCGGTGGAAAGTGGTGCGTCGCTTTCGCTCACGACGCCGAGCGCAAGCCGGGCGCACCGCGTGCTCGAGGGCGAGGCTGCGGTGACGCAGGATTTCCGCGTCGCCTCGGGTGCGTGGCTGGAGTGCTGGCCGGAGATTTTCATCCCACAAGCTGGCGCTCGCTATCGGCAGCGCACTGCGGTGCATGTCGATGCCGGCGGTGGAGTGCTGCTCGCGGAGAGCATCGCGCCGGGGCGGGTGGCTGCTGGCGAGGTCTTTGCCTTTGCGGAGGTGGCCTGGTCCACCGATGTCTTTGCGGGAGGTGTGGCGGTGGTCCGGGAGCGCTTTCGGCTCACGCCGGAATGCGAAGCGGTGCGGGCGATGCGGCGGCAATTCGCGACGCCGTATTACGCGAGCTGTGTGGTGATCGCGCCGGGGCTCACCCGGGAGTCGCCGTGCTGGGCAC
>JBGSYE010000331.1:0-11547 GCA_041751075.1 Chthoniobacteraceae bacterium | reverse complement strand
GGCGCGAAGTCTCGGCGATGGCGGAGACTTCCGCGGGCGAGTAGAGGGTGCCGAGTTCGGTGGATTGCGTGATGCTCACGGCGCGCGGCATCGGCGAATGCACATCGGTGCGCCGCGTGGCCGCGTGCTCGATGGCGGCGGGGCCGAGCTTGCCGTGAGCTCCGGTCACCGGCAGCAGCGTGGTGCCGTGCGCGAAGAAGCCGGGTGCGCCGCATTCATCCGTGGCGATGTGCGCGTGCTCGTGGCAGAGTACGCATTCATACGGCTCGCAGAGGCTTGCGATGGAGAGGGAGTTCGCGGCGGTGCCGTTGAAGACAAAGAAGACCTCGCACTCGCGCTCGAAGATCTCGCAGAAGAGGCGCGTCGCCTCCGCCGTCCAGCGATCGGCGCCATACGACGGCGCGTGTCCGGCATTCGCCTCGGCGAGTGCCGCGAGCGCTTCGGGGCAGATGCCGGCCCAGTTGTCGCTGGCGAAGTGACGGCGGTCGGGACTGGGGGCGCTCGGCATGCGCGCGAACATCCAACATCCAACATTCAACATTCAACATCCAACATCCAATTGGCACCCGGACGCGTATTCGCGAATCACTGAATGTTGAATGTTGGATGTTGAATGTTGGATGTTTTCCGCCCCCCGACTTGAGGGTTGAGCCCAGCCGCGCCACTCCCCACACTCCGCCCGCATGTCCACCGAGATTGCCATCCAACTGTCCGTCTTCCTCGCCAACAAACCCGGCACGCTCGCCCAAGTCTGCGACGCGCTCGCCGGAGCGGGGATCAATATTTTCGCCCTGACCATCTCCGACACCGCGGATCACGCCGTGGTCCGCATGGTCCTCAGCGATCACAAGCGCGGACTGGCGATCTTTGAAGAGCGCGGCGTGCTGGCCATCGAGAGCAAGGTGCTGATGATCGAAAACAGCAACAAGCCCGGCTCGCTCGGGCGCATCGCCCAGAAGCTCGGCGCCGCGAAGATCAACATCGAATACGCCTACCTCGCGACGAGCCCGGGAGCGAAGACCGGCCTGCTCATCGTACGCGTGGATGACGCGAAGAAGGCGCTGCGCGTCCTGCGGAAAAAGTAACGCGCATCTTCAACAGGGCGCTCCAGGGAATTTATGCGCAAGACCAAGATCATCTGCACCCTCGGTCCGGCTTCGGAGTCGGCGGAAATGCTGCACGCGCTCGTCGAGGCGGGCGCCAATGTCTTCCGGCTCAACATGAGCCACGCCACCCACGACTGGGTGCGGCAGATCGTGCCGCGCATCCGCGCCGTGGCCACCAGTCTCGATCGGATCGTCGGCATCCTCATGGACACGCAGGGGCCGGCCATCCGCACCGGCGATCTCCCTGCGAAGCTCAACCTCAAGCCCGGCGACGAATTCGAGTTCACCGTGCGCGGCATGCAGAGCGAGGAGCTGCACTCGGTGGACGTGAATTACGACGGCCTCATCGACGACATCTCGGTGGGCGACACCGTGCTCGTCGATAACGGCGTCATCCACATGAAGGTGCTCGCCAAGGAGGGTAACCGCATCCGCTGCCGTGTGCTCACCGAAGGCACCATGGGTTCGCGCCGGCACATCAATCTTCCCGGCGTGAAAGTGAATCTGCCGCCGCTCACCGAGAAGGATCTCGCCGATGTGGCGGTGGGTGCGGAGATGGGGGTGGACTTCGTGGCGCTCAGCTTTTGCCGCGAGCCGGGCGACGTGGAGGAGCTCCGCAAAGTCCTGCGCGAGCACGACAGCAAGGCCCGCGTCGTCGCGAAGATCGAGGATCAGCTCGCGGTGAAGAACATCGACGCGATCATCGACAAGACTGACGTGATCATGGTCGCCCGCGGCGATCTCGGCATCGAATGTCCGGCGGAGGAGCTGCCGATCATCCAGCGGATGATCGTGAAACACTGCCTGCGGAGAGGCCGGCCCGTGATCGTGGCCACGCACATGCTCGAGTCGATGATCTCGAACCCCGTGCCGACGCGGGCGGAGATCACCGATGTGGCCAACGCCGTGTATGAGCAGGCCGACGCCGTGATGCTGAGCGGCGAGACCACGGTGGGAAAATATCCCGTCGAATGCGTGCGCGTGCTCGACAAGGTAGCGCGGCGGATCGAGCTCAGCGGCGGCGCGAATTTTGCGAAGGAGGCGATGCTCATCGAAGATCGGGAGAAGGCCGTACACTCCGCCGTGATTCTCGCCAACGCCTTTCCCGACGCCAAAATCGTGATCTTCACCCGGCGCGGAACGATGGCCAACTACGTCTCCAATCAGCGCCCGCCCGACCGCCCGATCTACGCCTTTGCGCCGACCTACGAAGTCTGCCGCCGCCTCGCGCTGAACTGGGGCACTTACTCGCATTGCCTGCCCTTCGATCCGAATCCCGCGCGCACCGTCGGCGCGGCGCTCAATTACCTCTGTGAGCACCAACTGGCGCGGTCCGGCGATCACATCGTGGTCGTCAGCGACATTCTCGCCGGGGAGGAGCGCGTGGATTCCATCCAGCTCCGCATCGTGCCGTGACGGCGATTGTAGCGGCGGTCTATGATCGTCGCTGGACTTTGCGGGATGCTCGGAGCTTGAGCACATCGTCGCTGCTCCGCACCGCCTCCGCCCATGGATGCGTGCGACGGTCATAGACCGCCGCTGCAAAAAACTACGCCGCCTCGGCCGGCTCCGGCGGACGCTCGGAGCGCTTGATCTCCGCACGGAGGTCGCCGCTCCACCAGAGGACGATCGGCGCGGCGATGAAGATCGACGAGTAGGTGCCGACGAGCACCCCGATGAGGATCGCGAGGGCGAAGTCGTTCAGCACCGGTCCGCCGAGAAAATACAGGCCGGCGGTGGTGAGCAGTGTCACGCCGCCCGTGAGCATCGTGCGACTGAGGGTCTCATTGACGCTCATATTCATGATCTCCTGCACGGAGCCCTTTCGGCCCGACTTGATGCCTTCGCGGATGCGGTCGTACACGACGATGGTGTCATTCACCGAATAACCCGCGATCGTGAGCACCGCGCCGACAAAGACCAGCGAGAGCTCGCGTCCAAAGAGTGCAAACACGCCGATGGTGATGATGACGTCGTGGAGCAGCGCGACGATCGCTCCGAGGGCGAAGGAGAACTCGAATCGCACCGTCACGTAGGCGAGAATGCCGAGCATTCCCAGCGCGAGGGCGATGAGGGAGTTCCGCGCCAGTTCCGCACCGATGAGTCCGCCCACTCGCTCCTCGCCCTGCTTGCTGAATTTTGCCTCCGGGAATTTCTCCACGAGATGCGTAGCAATCTTGCTGCTCGTCTGGTCGGCGCTACGCACGGTGATAAATTCCTTTGCCGCCGAGGTCTCCGTCTGCACGACCACGTCGGCGAGGCCGATCTCGGCGAGCGCGGTGCGCACCTGATTGTCACTCGGGCGGGGGCCGGAGGCTTCGAGGGTGAGGCGGTCGCCGCCTTTGAAATCGACGCCGAAATTTCGCTCCCCGCGCATGGCAAAGATGATGACCGAGGCGACGATCACCAGGATCGAGGCGGCCGCCGCCATCCGGCGCTTGCCGAGGAAGTCGAAGCTCGTGCCACCGATCAGGTTCGACATGCTGATCTTCCGGATCCAGCCCCACTCGAGCGCCCACGCAAAGAGATTCCGCGTCACAACCATGGCCGTGAACATCGAAGCGATGATGCCCATGGTCAGCGTGACCGCGAAACCTTTCACCGGTCCGGTCGCCATCCAGAAGAGGATCACCGCGGTGATGAGCGTCGTGAGATTCGAGTCGAAGATCGCGGAGAAGGCGCGATCGAAGGCGTGATTCACGGCGGTCTTCACGGACTTGCCTTCGGCGAGCTCTTCGCGGAGCCGCTCGTAGATGAGCACATTCGCGTCGATCGCCATGCCGAGCGTGAGGATGATGCCCGCGATGCCGGGCAAGGTGAGCACTGCCCCGAAGGAGCCGAGCGCGCCGAAGAGGATCGCGACGTTCACCGCCAGCGCGATATTCGCGATCATGCCCGCTGTCCGGTAGTAGGCCAGGACGCAGACCACCGTGAGGGCGACGCCGAGGAGGCCGGCGCGCAGTCCGCTCTGAATGGCGTCTTCGCCGAGGGAGGCCGAGGCGCTGCGCTCCTCCTCGATCGAGACCGGCGTCTCGAGCGGATTCTCGAGCGCGCTGGCGAGGTTGCGAGCCTCGCCTTCCTTCATGTTCCCGCCGCTGATCTGGGCCCGGCCGCCGTAGATCGCGCCGCTCTTCACGCCTGGCGCGGATTGCACCTTGCCGTCGAGCATAATGGCCATCTGCGATTGCTCGCGATAGACCTGATCGGTGAGCTTGCCAAAGAGATCGGCGCCGGTGCTGTCGAACTCGATGCTCACTTCCCAGCCTTCCGGACCGAAGCCCGCACCGGCCTGGGTGACGTGGGTGCCGAGCAGATCGGGCTTCTTTTTGATGAGCAGGCGGCTCGTGGTTTTCGTGTCGCCGCGGTCCATTTCGTAGGGCTCGATCGAGTAACCAGGCGGCAGCACCGCCGTCCCGGCTTCGATCTGCCCGATGAGTTCGGAACTCTGCGGATGCACGAGGCGGAATTCGAGCTTCGCGACCTTCTTGAGCTGCTCGCGCGTCTCTTCGAGCCGCTGCGGGTCGAGCCCCGGGATCTGCACGAGGATGCGGTCGGCTCCCGCCGGCGCGATCACCGGCTCACTGGTGCCCAGCGCGTCCACGCGCTTGCGGACGACTTCCACCGCCTGATCGACCATCGAAGGCGTGATTTCCTTCATCGTGCCGTCCTCGTTTTTCTCCGAGACGAGCCGGATGAGAAAGGAGGTGCCGCCTTTGAGATCGAGACCGCGCCGGATTTTCCCCGCCTTCACGATGGTGCCGTCCGGCCCGATCACATCGTTCGGCGGCAGGATCGCCTGGATGCTGAAGGCCACGAGGGCGACCATGAGCACGGTGCCGAGGATGCGTTTCACCCGATCGCTATCGGTAAAAAAATACCAGGCGAAGACGAGGAGGAGGGCGAAACCGAAGAGGAAAGTCCAGGCGGCGGGGCTCATGCGAGTGTCAGATGGCGGATATCGGAATACGGATTGGCGGAACGTCGTCCGCAGGTGAGCCGGGCGGCGTCGGCGCTACTCCTTCTTGATCGTGGCGACGGCAGTCTTATCGACCTCGATGCGGCACCCATCGTCCACCTTGAGCAGGAGCGTGGTGCCATCCTTCACATTGGCGATGATGCCGTGGATGCCGCCGGTGGTGACCACCTTGTCCCCCGTCTTCAGCGCCGCGACCATCTCGGAGAGCTTCTTCTGCTGCTGCTTCTGCGGGCGCAGGATGAGGAAGTAAAAGATGACGCCGATGCAGAGAAAGGGGATCAGCATGCTGCCGATCCCCTGCTGCGGCGGAGGCGTGGTGGTCTGGGCGAGAGTGACGAGTGGGAGCAAAAGCATCGTGCGAAAAAGGGGTGCCGCGCAGGTCGGCGGAAGCCCCCTGGCGAAAGGGAGCGGAAGGGTATGCAGGAGGTCCCGATTGTCCAAGGAATTCTCCCCGGCGCCGGGACGGCCCGTGTCCCCGGACTCCTTTTCGCCCTTTCCGTAAGGACGCAAAGGACTCGGAAAGGACATCGAGGACTCGCCTCGCCCCGTGCCGGAAAAAAGCCCTTGCGTGGCGGAAAGCGGCTCACTAGTTTCCCGCCCGCTTCAGACGCGGGTGTAGCTCAGTTGGTAGAGCACTTCCTTGCCAAGGAAGATGTCGCGAGTTCGAGTCTCGTCACCCGCTCCAAGCCTTTATCCATCAGGGTTTGCTGGCACTTTGCGGTTGTGGCGTACGCGAATTGAGACCGGCCAGTAAGACCACATCCAACCGCTTCCACCTGCGTCCAACGCTGTCGGCCTGAAGAAACTCGATGGCGAATCAGCGGCTCGTTTTGGCAAGCTGATGCGACAAGCTACCGGGACCGAATCCGTTCCGTGCGCCGCTGCCTGCACCTTTGTGCTTGCGAGTCGGCGGCGGTTCAGACTTTTTCCCACGCACTTCTGAATTCCCCCCGTGCTTGCGGTCTTTCTGCCGCGATCTTGCTCTCCGGCTGCCCAGTGGACGTGGCGAATCGCTACTATGCCGCGGAACGCTTCCCTCCAAAGGAGCCCACCCAAGTGGAACTGCTCTTTCGTGCCCCGTCGCGGAAGTTCACGGCCATCGCAGATTTCCAGTCACGCGGCGAATCGCCGGAAAGTATGCGGAAGCGCGCGGCAAAGATCGGAGCGGATGCGGTGATCGTCACGCCCCTTGGAGGTCTCTACTCGCCCGCAGAGCAGTGGGCCAGCAACGACCGCATGTCGCGCACGTATTCGCGGATTGTCGGAACAGCCATCAAATACACCCCATGAAACACATCGCCCTCCTCGCCATCCTCGCCTTCGGTTTCCTTTCCGCGTGCTCCACTGTGGACGTGACGAAAACCGGCAGAGGCTATCGTCCTCCGACGAACGCAAACGCAGTCGAAATCCTGATGACCGTTCCGACGCGCCCGTACGAGGAATTGGGCTCGATCACGGTGCAAGGCTTCCAGCTCCGCGATGAAGCGAAGATGCACTATGCAATCCGGGCCAAAGCCGCTCCGCTTGGAGCGAGCGCAGTCATCATCCAAAGCCAAGGCATCGTGCCAACTGGCTTTGGCGGGGGAACGCGGTGGGCCACGGGCGTCGCCATCGGTTGGAAGTAGCGAGTACCTCTGCGCGCCAGACGCTTGCCATCAGCCGGCTTCGGATGTGTCGAACACGTCGGAGAGCGAGCAATGCAGCCGTTTCAGAATCAATTCGAGAGTGTCGAGCGTCACGTTTTGCTCGCCGAGTTCGAGGCGATGCAACGAGGAAGAAGCGATGCCAACCTTGCGCGCGAACTGCGCCAGCGTCATCTCGCCGCGCCGCGCGCGGAGGAAGCGGCCCAACTGGGAACGAAGTCTCGGCACCCCAGGAGCGTGAGGCACAGGCGTTCCCACATATGGGATTTCCGTCTTGAGCCACCGGCCTTCGGGATGTAAAAATTGCCACTCCCGACAATGGCAGTTCAAAAATGTGCGGCGTGCGGCTGCTCGCTCAGCTCAATAGCGAACTACTGCTCTGATTGCGGAGCCAGCGTGATCCGACTGCCCGAAAAGCCGCAGGGGTTTCGTTTCCGGCGGGCCATTTTGGTGCTGGTTGGCTTCATAATCTTGTGGGTGTTTGCAGTGCGAAGGGAGCCGACCCCTGCCGAAAAACCTTCGTCGGAGATTCAAGAAAGCAGTCGCTCATCTACGGATTCGTCGCGCGGTGTTGCCTCGACGAATCTGCATTCCCCCGCCACAGGCGATGTCGTTTCCTCCACTCTCTCGGACATTTCGTCCGCGATTGGTCCACTCCATACCTCTTCGCACGCACCGACCAGCCAGCCGGCCGCATCTGCGACAAACGAGGTCAACGCACTCTCTGCTCAGAGCAGCGCTGACCAAGCAAAGAAAGGTGTAGCAGAGGCATCTGTGGATTTGGCGAATGTCGAGAGGACCGAGTGGCCACGAGAGGTCATGTTGCGCGAGCAAGTCACTTTCACCACCTTTGGGGATGGCGGCGTCTCGGAGACCACTTCACTGCCGGCAGGCGCACTCGTGAGTCTTGCAGCTCTTTCAGCGGACATGGTGCTACTTCAAAATCGAGAGTATTCAGCGCGCGTAGAACCCAATGTGACCGACGTGGCGCAACGCATCCATGACGCGCGGCAATGGCGAGCGAGTGCGGAAGCCATGCGAGAAAAGAAATTGGCGGAACTACAAGAAGAGGAGCAGCGGCGTGAGGCGACCAAACTTTTGCAAGAATTGGCAACAACAGCCCGAGCGGAGTTGCCGCCGGCTGTAGCACTCCGGCAGGCGACGACTTTCAGTTTGTCCAAGAAGGGTGCAAAGACCGAGGAGACTGAGCTTCCCGCAGGAAGAGTGGTGACGTTGGCAGCTTTTGCTGCCGGTGCGCTTTTACTCACAGACCGGGAGTACACATCCCGTGTGAAGCCCGAGGCCACTGACCTTATTGAGCGCGTACAAGCTCTTCGATCCGCGAGGCGCGATGCGGAACGCCAGGAGGAAGTGATGGAGCGCGAAGCTGAACGTCTAGGCCTGCGATGGTATTACCACGAGTATCAGGCCGAGATGGACCGCGGGACAGTCAACATGGCAGCAGTCAAGTCGGGGAACGAAATCAAGTTCGGCTTTCCTTATGCGAATTCACAGCGCGGAACCCTCATGCTGCGCATTCACCCCAAATACGGCAAAGATGTCATACTGTCACTTGAGCATGGCCAATTCCTTACCGGAGTTGATGGCGGAGAGGTGACGGTCCGATTCGATTCAGGCAAGGAGCAAGTCTTCCGTGTCAATGGGATGGCAGACTACAAAACGAACGCGATTTTCATCCGCGACTATGAGCGATTCCTAAATGCGATGCGCACTGCAAAAAGGGTGCAAATCGAAGCGTTCTTTTATCAAGAGGCAACGCGCGTGTTCGAGTTCAACGTCACCGGCCTCAAGTGCTGACATCAAATGTTTCTGCGGTCACTGGCCGGTATGGTCACTGCGATCCGAGCAGTAGTTGGCTTGCGCGTTTCCAGCGATGAACTCACCCTTCCCAAATGTGGCTATTCACAACACGCGGCTTTTTCTCGATCACGGTTTCCTCCGACGATCCTTCCATGATGCAGATTCGCGCCCGCACGCGGGCGGACTTGGAAGAATTGCTGGGCGCGAGCGAGGTCGAAGCACACATCCTCGACATACCGCGCGCGGACTACCGCTATCGAATCATCGTGACTCGCAACGACATGGTTCGCCTCGTGGCCGGCATGGCGGAGGAATCGGCTACACGAATTTTAAAGGAGCGGTGGCAGCAAGCACCACGCAAGCTCACAAGGAACCGGACCTTCATCGAGTGTGGTCCATCACGCGGCAGTGGCAGAATGATGAGGCGGGCGCGTTGAATCGTCGGCGGGCGTCGTAGCCGCCCACGAAACGACAGCGCAGAGGGGGAGCGGCAAACATGGGTGCGCAGGGAACGGTGCTTTCCCGATGACCGCGCACGAGGATGCGAGCGGCAGTTCCCCGGCAGGAAGCTCTTGAGTTCCGTTCTTGAACACGACTCGCACGACGGGTGGCGGGGTCGCTGGAAAGCGCTGAGACCCACCACGCGAAACCTGACCAGGCACCGGAGCATAGAATTTGAGCAGGCGCGCGCGGAGATCGTGGACTTCGAGCAAGGCCCGCATGTAGGCGATGTTTCCGGGGCTACGCTTCTTCGACTTATCCCATGCTTCCCAAAGCTCCGCCTCTTGCATGTCGAGTGCCATGAGCTGCCGCGTGAAGGCCACATCGAAATCCCGCATCACTTCGGTTTTCCACCATTCCATGAGCTTCGCGGCATCGAGGCTGACTTGCTGGCGTGTAAGCGTGTAGTCCCGCTGATGCGAGAGCATTGCCGCGATATTCGCGTGGGTGTGGCCTTGCAGGAGCCATTTCTCGATCAGCACGGCATCCGCCGCACGCTGCGCGGCAGTTCGCTTGTGTCGCGGGTTTGGAGGCGGCATTGCGGCTTTGGCAAGTTGTTACGGCAAGTAGGTGCGCGGACAATTTCTCCGCATCGAAGAGAGACTCATCCCGCGTTTCCGACCGTTCGTGCCTCAGCAGAAGCCGGTGTGTGTGGAAGCTCCCGGCTGCTTGTGTCTTGTTTCATTCCTCTCCCTGCGGAGGCGGATTTCCAAACGAAGCCACCGCCGGCGTGTCGGTGTGAACGGACACGTCGAGGCTGGCAGGCGGTGGCACAATCTCGCCGCGGCGAGCCCTTTGCAGTCGCTCCAATAGGTTCAAGTTCTTGTGCAGGCGATTCTCCATCGTCGTTTCGTAGCGGGCGAAGGTTCCGCTCAGTGCATCCATCGCAGCGGTGGGGAAACTCGCCGGCAGGCCGGGATCAATGACGACGGTCTTGCCGTTCATCTTCTCAAGCTCTCCATCGACCCACCCACCATCCTTTTTCGTGACGGGCGGATTGAGTTTCGCGGTGATGAACTCGGCTTCGAGAAGCGGAACTCGTCTCAGTCGCACCATGCACAAGGCGATCCGTCGCACGATAAACCGCTCCACTTCTCCCACGGGCTGCATCTCGAATTCGAGTTGCGAGAGGAGCGGATTGAATTTCTCGGGAGAGTCCAACTCCGTTACCCCTTCTGCCAGTAGTCCGTGCTTTGTCGCATTGAACCGCGTTGAGGTTGTGTCCTTCGGGCCAGTGCTGAGGTGCGCGTTTTCGCGGTTGGCTTCGGTGCGGGTGAGGGTGGGTGTGGTCGGTTGCTGGTTCTTCATGGGATGATAAGATGAACGTGGTGAACCGAAGGCTGCCGCCCTGTGCTCGCGTGCGTGCCGATTCGTTTCCATGCAAAAGGGAAGTCGAGGAAACGAACCGGAAACGAGGGACCGGCGCTGGAAACGAAGCGGCAGATTTGGAAACGGACTGGAAACGGTGCGACTCGTTTCCGCCGAAACCGCATTGGGGGCATGAACCGGAAACGGCGTCTCATGGGGTACCCTCGGTTTCTGGCGGCAGGTAACGCCTGCCGCAGATGCGCAGTTTGCCATCCTTTTGCGCCTTCTTCGCCCATTTGCTCACGGTTCCCTTGGAGACGTTGAGGATTTCGGCAATGTCGCTCGCGCTATCCAGTCCGTCTGTGACAAGCGCAATGAGATGTTCGATTCCGGTGCGCACCGCACAAGTGTAGGTGAGCTGGCCTCCGCTCAGGTCTAGTGTCCAGCAAAGCGGTGGCGTTTCCTTCGGGGCGCAGTTTCGGCACTTGGTAAAAATGGAAATCAGCGCCTTCTGCCCGTCGTCATTTGTGTCGTCTCGCAGCGAAAGAATCCAGTGGGCAGCATCCTCCCGCTTCGATCCGCCGCGCATCTGTCCATTGCGCCCGGCATGGTGGACGACGATCACGGTCACGCGCTTGCGGCGAAGATCGAGCAGCCAGGGCAGAATAAATTCCCAATCGTCGTTGCTGTTCTCTTCCAGGCCGCGGCATAGCGCGGACAGATTGTCGAGGATGAGCACTCCGCCGGGTTCGCACAGCGAACCTATCGCCTCTTGATGGGCGGGGGCGCAATGTTCAGCGTCCCTTGCAGAGCCTCGAAATACCGCTCGTGATGAAGCCAACGGAATCCGGGGGAGACGATCTTCAACGCCTTCGCGCGAGAGATCGAGTCATGCAAGTTCATCTCGCCATCGACGTACAGCACTGGCCTCGCCGCCTCTCCGGCCGGCCACTCTCCTATCCTCACGCCCTCCGCGATGCCGTTCCCAATCATCATCGCGAGCCACGTCTTTCCCACTCCCCGCGGCGCAAAGATAAAGCCGAGATCGCCCTCATCCTATAAGCCGCAGTTGAAACGCGGGTAAAAGCCCGGCAGAGCTGATAGAAGCACGGGCATGAGCGCAATCATGAACCTTGTCACCGCTCACCCGGAGGGTGAGCAAAGCGCGAGCTTTCGCTTCGAGTGCGGCGGC
>JBGSYE010000330.1:0-4945 GCA_041751075.1 Chthoniobacteraceae bacterium | reverse complement strand
CGCGCTACAGCATCTCGCGGGAGCGCGGCTCACGCTCCTGTGTGGTGCCGGTGCTCGGAGCGGTGACGAAGGGGCCGCCGGCGAGCGGGGCCGCCTCGGAGAAGGCGACGTCGGGCATGTCGCTGGGCTGGCCGGCGAGCGGGAAGTCTTTGCGCAGGGGAAAAAACGGGTAGCCCTCCCACATCAGGATGCGACGCAGGTCGGGGTGGCCGGCGAAGCGGATGCCGAACATGTCGTAAGTCTCGCGCTCGTGCCAATCGGCCGTCGCCCAGATGTCGCTCACGGTCGGGGCGGCGAGGTCGTCTTCGCTCACGCGAATCTTCAGCCGCAAATACTCACCTCGCTCGAACTGATACAGCTCATACACGACCTCGAAGCGCGGCTCTTCGCCGAAATGATCCACACCGGAAATATCGACGAGATAGGTGAAGCCGAGTTCGTAGCGCGCGAGGCGGCAGAGGCCGTGCAGATCGTCGCGCTCGACGAGCAGCGTCGTCTCGCCGCGAAATTCGGTTTTCCTCGCGACTTTGAATTTCGCCTCAATGGTGGCGATGGCGGCTTTGAAATTTCCGGCGCTCATCTTCCTACGACGCCATCTCCCTGATGCTCGCGAAAAGGTCCTTCTTCTGATCGAGGAAGGAGTGCTCGGTGTCGATCTTGCGCTGGAGCCGGAGCAGGCCCTCGATGAGCGCCTCGGGCCGCGGCGGGCACCCGGAGATATATACATCCACGGGGATGAGTTGATCGATGCCCTGGAGCACGGCGTAGCTGCGATACATGCCGCCGCTTGAGGCGCACGCTCCCATGGCGATGCACCACTTCGGCTCGGGCATCTGGTCCCAGATGCGCTTCACGGCGAGCGCCATTTTGTAAGTCACGGTGCCGGCGACGATCATCACGTCGCTCTGGCGCGGGGAAAAGCGCATCACTTCCGCGCCGAAGCGCGCGATGTCGAAGCGCGAGGCGCCGGTGGCCATGAGCTCGATGGCACAACAGGCGAGGCCCATGGGCATCGGCCAGAGCGAGTTCTTCCGCATCCAATTGATCGAGGCGTCGAGGCGCGTGATGATCACGTTGCCTTCGATCTTGGAGTCGTATCCGACGGGAGTTGCGGAACTCATGGCTGCACAGATAGAGCCGGGCCGAATGCCGGCCAAGGCGATTTTGTGAAATGTTTCACAAGCGCCGGTTGCGGGGCGTTATTTTGAGGCAGGAAATCGGAAAAAGGCCTCCGCCGTCGCGGAAGTTTGTGCGGCGATCTTGTCGAGCGGGACGTTTCTGAGATCGGCGACCGCCTCGGCTGTCGTGCGGGTGTGGGTGGGCTCGCAACGTTTCCCCCGATGCGGCACTGGCGCGAGAAAGGGGCAGTCCGTCTCGAGCATGAAGCGGTCATACGGCACCGCCCGCGCCGAGTCCTGCGCGATGGTTGCGTTCTTGAAGGTGACGATGCCGGTGAAGGAGACGAGATGGCCGAGGTCGAGCACCTCTTGCAGGGCGTCCGGCGGTTGGCCGAAACAGTGGAAGACCGCGCGGAGACAGCCGGAGTAGGGGCGCAGAAGATCGAGCGTATCGGACCAGGCGTCCCGCTCGTGGATGACGACGTTGAGGCTGAGTTCGGCGGCGAGTTCGAGCTGATGGAGGAAGACCTCGGCCTGGCGTTCCTTCACCGCGCCATCGCGGATCGCGGCTTCGATCTCGCGTGGGTCGTTCAGTGGCATCTCGGCGATGTAGGCAGGCTGTGGTGCGAGGATGGTGCGGCCCGGCAGGCGGTGGTAATCGAGCCCGGCCTCGCCGATCGCGACGACGCGTGGATGGCGGGCCAGCTCGCGGAGCTCCTGCACGAAATCTGTCGCGGCCTCTTGCGCCGAATTGGGATGCACGCCGACGACGGCAAAGACCTGCGGATATTTCTCCGCCAGGGCCACCGCGCGGCGGCTGCCTTCGATGCTCGTGCCGATGGTGAGGATTCGCGTCACGCCGGATTCCGCGGCGCGTGCGAGCACGGCGTCGAGATCGTCGGCGAAGTCGGGGAAATCGAGGTGAGCGTGAGTGTCGATGAGCATCTACGACTTGAGCACGATCTTCACTTTGCGCTCGGGATTCGCCGGAGCGGTGAAGCTCTCGACGAGCGTGGTGGCGGGCTCGGGCGCCGCCTTCGGCGCTTCGCCGGTGAGCGCCGAGCGGAGCGCGCCCTCGACGAGTTGCGCGCAGTGGATCTTCATCGGCGGCAACGCGCCGAGCGGGGCGGAGAGGTCGCCGCCGGACATGGAGAGCGCCTCGTCCACGGTCTTCCCGGCGATGAGTTCCGTGGCGACGCTCGCCACGGCGATGGCCGTCTCGCAGCCGAAGGTCTGGAAGGTCGCGCGGTCGATGATCTTCCGCCCGGAGCCGTCGTCTTTGAATTTCACCCACATCCTCAGCATGTCCCCGCAGTCCGAACTGCCGACCGTGCCGACGGCATCGGCGTCGGACATTTCGCCGACATTCTTCGGGTTGGCGATGGCGTCGCTGATTCTGCTCTGGAGATCGTCAGGCATGGCTTACTCGAGTTCGTAGCGCGGCAGTTTCGGATCGACCTCCTGGCTCCACACGTCGATCCCGCCGCGGAGATTGCGCACGTTTTCCAACCCGTGGCCGGTGAAGTAGGCGACCGCGTCCATGCTGCGGATGCCGTGATGGCAGACGAAGACGATCAGCTTTTCGCGATCCCAGCCGCCGAGCTGGTGCATCAGTTCCTGGGTGAAAAATGTCGAGCCTGCGATATGCACGGCGTCGAATTCCTCGCGCGTCCGGACATCGACCAGCACCGCCTGACCGTCCTTCACCAAGCCGGCGACCTCCACGGGTGCGAGCTGCACCGCGGCATCGGCGTTGCGGCTGGAGTCCAGGTGCTCGATGACTTCCGCCACCGGCAGGGCGCCATTGCGTGCGCAGACTTCGGCGAGCGTTTCCTCCGGCTGGAAGCCGCAGCTCGAGCACCCGCCGATGTGATACCGCCGGAAAAGCGCGCGCTGCGCTCCGGGAAAATGCGCGAGCACTTCGCGCATGGTGAGATTCGGATCGAGCGTGGCAGCGGTGGACATGGCCGCAACGTAGCGGCACGGCGCGGCGGTGACAAACGCGCTCTTTACCGGCTCCGGCGCGGCGCGTAGCGTCCGCGGTCCCATGCGTTTCCAGACCCTGTATGAAGGCCGCTACATCTTTGCCGTCGTCCTCCTGCTGGTCGCGCTCGGGTGGTGGCGCGGGTGGATGTGGCTGGTCGCTCTGGCGTGCGTGCTGCTGATTTTCTGCATCAATTTTTTCCGAGATCCCGAGCGTCTGGTGCCGCCGGGCGACGATGTCGTGGTCGCGGCGGCGGATGGCACGATCGCCGACATCGTGGAGGTGGAGGAGGGCGAGGTGCTGAAAACGCGCTGCCTGCGGGTGGGCATCTTTCTCTCGGTCTTCGACGTGCATGTGAACAAGGCGCCGATCGCCGGCAGGATCACCTACCAGCAGCACTACCCTGGCAAGCCGCCCGGACCTTACATGGACGCCCGCCACCCGGATTGCTCGAAATTCAACGAAGCGCTGACCTGGGCGATCCAGGGGACGAAGGCGACCCTGGTCGTGCGGCAGATCACGGGTGCGATCGCGCGCCGCATCGTGCCGTGGTCGAAGGTCGGCGATGAAGTGCCGAAGGGTTTTCGCTTTGGCATGATCCGCTTTGGCTCGCGCACCGAGATCTTTCTCCCGCTCGATGCCGAGGTGCAGGTGAAAGTGGGTGACAAGGTGCGCGGAGCGGAGACGGTGATAGCACAGCTCCGATGAGCAGCCCGGATCCGAATCCGAAAATCTATCTGCTGCCGAACTTGATGACGGCGGGCAACCTCTGCTGCGGATTCCTCGCGGTGCTGAAAATCCTCGAAGGCGCGCTGCTCGAGGCGGGCAGCCCGGCGGCGGGCAACGCCAGCTTCCAACTCGCCATCTGGTGCATCCTCGGCGCATGCATCTTTGACGCGCTTGATGGACGGCTGGCGCGGCTGGGCGGGAATGAGAGCCCGTTCGGGCGCGAGTTCGATTCGCTGGCTGACATCGTGTCCTTCGGCGTCGCTCCGGCGCTCCTAGTCAGCCGCGTGGTCTTCCACGAAGCGTCCAAGCTCGGATGGATCGTGGCGTCGATCTATCTCGTCTGCGGTGCGCTGCGGCTCGCGCGTTTCAATTGTCTCGCGGCCGCGGATTCCGCCGCGGCCAACAAGGAATTCAAAGGATTCCCGATTCCCGCCGCGGCCGGCCTGGTCGCCTCGCTCACGCTTTTCCTGCTCTGGCTGAATGACAATCGCGTCGAGCACTGGCTGACGAAATGGGTGCTGCCGCCGCTCCTGCTCTTCCTCTCGTGGATGATGTTCAGCGGCTTCAAATACCCGAGCTTCAAGGCGCTGAACTGGCGCACCACCCGTTCGGTGCCGAAGTTCCTGGTCTTCGTTATCGTGGGCATCCTCACGGTGATGTACTATCAGTGGATGCCGTTCGCGATCTTTACGAGCTACCTGCTTTACGGATTCCTGCGCCCGTTCCTCTCCAGGCGGATGAAGCAGGAGATCGAGGAGGAGATCGAAGAGGACGAACCGGCGGAGGCCAGGGAGAGCCCGTGAAGAAATGATGAATTTTGAATTCTGAATGTTGAATGGCGCGTGGCCTCCGGCATTCAGAATTCAGTATTCAAAATTCATCATTTTTCCACCTCCGCATCCACCCACCGCACGAGATTCGCCAGCGACGGCTGCCCGTCCGGGTGCCACGTCCACGGCGGCATCTGCATGGCGCCGATGGGGCAGATGCGGGAGACGCCGGTGCCGGCGACGGCGCGCGCATTTCCCAGAGTCGGCGGCCAGATGCCGGCGCAGCTCAGATGCGCGCGCACGGCGGCGACTTCCTGCGGCAGATCCTCGGGGAGCGGCTTCAC
>JBGSYE010000329.1:0-14036 GCA_041751075.1 Chthoniobacteraceae bacterium | reverse complement strand
TTCACCGCGCTGCCGACCATCGTCCCGCGGCGTTCGATGAGCCCGAGCTCGACGAGGCGGCCCTCGATGCGGCGCGAGCGATCGCGCCCCGAGAGATGCGGCGAGCGGATCGCGGCCGCAAATTCCAGATTCTCCTCGATGGTCAGGTGATCGTCGAAGGCGTCGTCCTGCGGTATATAGGCGACGAATTTTTTCAGGGTGTCGCGATCCGCGTAGAAGGACTGCCGATTGAGCAGGATCTCACCCTGCTGCGGCTGGAGCTGTCCGGCGAGACAGCGCATCAGCGTGCTCTTTCCGGATCCGCTCGCGCCCATCACACACACCATCTCGCCCCGGTGGACGCTGAAGGAGATCCCGTCCATCGCCGACTGGTCGCGGCGGAATTTGTGCGTCACGTCGTGAACGTCGAGCGCCGAGATGATGTTGCGCTCCTCCTCGACGATGCGGTCGGTGAAGTTGCAACGGAGCACCTGTCCGGTGTCGATGCGGATGCTGTCGCCGTCCCTGAGATCCGCGGCGCCGCGGACCGGCACATCGCCGACGTGGATCGGGCGATCGGCGTGCAGCACTTCGAGCCGGCCGACCTTGTTTTCATAGTCGCAAAGGATCTTCAGGAGCACTTCGCCGCCGGTGCCAGGCGAGAGCAGAATGTCATCCTGATCGAGCAGCGACGGGTTATTCGAGACGAGGTAGCCGGACTTGTAAGCTTTGAGCTGGAAGCGTCCGCCGAGCGCGCGCGCACGGCGGCGGAGATCGCTCAGGGGAAGTTCGGAGTTGTTGTGAAAGATGATGCGGTCGTCGAGCGTCGCCTCGCTCGTCACTCCCTGGCGAAGCGCCACGCCATTGAGCAGGCCATCCACATCCTTGAGCGCCCGGACCTGGACCTTGAGCCCAAACTTGATCTCGAGACACGACTCGCGCGTGCGCACCTTGTCCAGCTCCACCTCGTCGTTCGCGTCGATGGTGAGATAGATCTGCGCGAGGGAGACGTTCTTCTTCGCGTTGAAGTAATAGGCGAGATCCTGATACGTGAGCACCTGCTCGCCGAGCACGATGCGCTGGCCCGAGTACACGCGGCAGAATGCCCCGGGTCCCAGCGGTCGGCCGCGGACGACGATGCCCTTTTTCGTCTGATTCTTCAGCAGGATGAGATCGTGGTAGCGAAACGCCACGAGCCGCTCACTGCCTTCGAGTCCCTTCAACCGCACATCGACCCGCGGGCTCGAGCCAAAGGTCAGCGACTCGAGCGGCGACTGGCCTTGCTGGAAAATATTCCGGTCGGAATCGTCGGTCGCATTGAGCTGATAGACGATGTCGATAGCCTGTGCCGCCATGCCGAGCTGCGTCATGAAGCTGTAGAAGGTGACGACTTGCTGCTGGTCCATCCCCGCCTTGGAGATGAGGTCGTAGAGCTGCACGCCGAGCATCACCTTCCGCTCGGTGGAAAGTTCCGTGGCGAGCCGGGCCGCCATGGCATTGAGATCCTGCTGCTCGTTGAGCGCCTGGCGGAAGAGCTTGCGCAGCTCGCTATAGACGGCCTCCGGGTAATCGTAGCGCAGGAAGCCGAGCGAAGAATCGATTTCCGCTTCGATGACTTCGCCGTTGGCTTTGGAGAATGCCGCCAGCACCTGGATCAGGACCGGGAGCAGATTCGGACTCTCGGTGACGGAGCGCGGCTTGCGCATCAGCCGCCGCCCGAGTCGCTCCGCAAAGATCCGCACCCGACGCGTGAGCGGCAGGCTCTGGAGCCGCTCTTCGAGATGTTGTTTGATGCCTTCGGGAATCGTGGTCATGCGGGAACGCAGGGCGTTCGGAGACAGGCCGATGGAGAAGGTATCACCGGCGTACGAGGCTTGTCGATGGCCGCGGCGGCAGTTCCCACCGCTTACCTCTTGCTCTTGCTCGTAACGCCAGGAGAGCGAGAGCGAGAGTAAGAGGTAAGAGAAAGAGTCACTCAGCCGGCGACTGTTTGCGGGCCGCTTTCGATGAAGATTTATCCGACGCGGCAGCGCAGGCCGCGGCCACGGCATCGAGGGTCTCGAGGAAGCGCTGCCGACCGGACTCGGGGATCGCATCGAGCGCCTGCGACTGGAGATCCACGGCGATCTTGCGCGCCTGCTCAAAGACGTTCCGTCCGGTGGCTTGCAAGCGCACCCGATGCGCGCGGCGGTCGCGTTCGTGCGGGTGGCGTTCGATGAGGCTATTGCGCTCCATGCGCGTGAGCGTGGAGGTGATCGTATTCGGATCGCTCGCCATGAGGTCGGTGATCGTCCGTTGCGTGAGGCCCGCGGATTCGCCCTCGCTCAGCCAGCGCAGGATGCTGAACTGATCGGGAGTGATCCCGAGATGCGCGATGCGCTGGCGGAAGGCCTGATTGAGCCCATACCACGCGCGCCGCAGCAGCACGGGCAGCCGTCTCGTGGGCGCTGCTTCGAGGGGCTGGGTTGCGGGTTTGCGTTTTCCGGACATGCGGCGCGGAGGATGGCGCAGGCGCGGCCCGCGGTCCAATCGTGAAGTTTGCAGGGCGCCACCGCCAGCAGAGTGCGCAATCGAGTCCAAAATCGCTGTCATTGAGAGCGCAGTTCCGCGCGGCAAAGCGGGGCGAAACTGCGCTCAGAGTGACCCAGTCGCCCACCTTGCCGATGCGGCCAAACTCAATCGCACGCTCTAAGGAAATAATACGTGTAAGTATCTTTTGACATCCCCTCATGCTTTCCTTATCACGCCGAACCCTCCCCTTTTCCCAGCGCTCTCCGATCATGAAAATCCGCCCTTTCTTCCTCCTCGCTCTCGCCCTGTGCACCCTGCCCGCCTTTGCTGCGCCTGCGAAAAGCGCCAAAGCTGACGCCACCAAGACCACCGGAACCACCCCCTCCGTGCAGGGCTGGCTCGACTGGCGCGGGCCGTTCCAGACGGGCGTCTCGCTGGAGAAAGGGCTCCCCGAAAAAGTGGACGGGAAGAAGCCGCTCTGGACCGCCGATTTCCCCGGCCAATCCGCTCCGGTGATCGCAAACGGAAAGCTCTACATCGTGGGCTACCTCGGAGAAGGTCCGGAGTTGCAGGAGGGCGTGGCGTGCTTCGACGCGGAGACGGGCAAGCCGCTGTGGAAGCAGCTCTTCAACGACTTCCTGAGCGACGTCATCTACCTGCGCTACTCGACCTCGAACCCGTCGATCGATCCCGAGACGGGCAACGTGTACACGCAGGGCAGCCAGGGCCTGCTCTCCTGCTTCACCGCGGACGGCAAACTCGTGTGGCAGCACTCGATGATGGAGGAATTCGGGCGGATGACCTTTCCAAACAACCGCACGGCTTCGCCAGTGATCGACAGGGATCTGGTCATCACGCGCGGCATCACCGCCGCGTGGGGCGCCTACGGGCCGCCGGGCGATCGCTTCTATGCTTTCGACAAAAAGTCGGGCGAACTCGTGTGGTCGAGCGCGCCGGGCGCTCTGCCGCAGGACAATACTTTCTCGCATCCGTGGCTCTCCTTTCTCCAGGGCAAGCGCGTGCTGTACTCCGCGGGTGGCGACAGCAGCCTCATCTGCCTGAATGCCCGGACTGGCGAGCCGCTTTACCGCACGCCGGTGGCGAAAGCCGGCGCGAAGGGCGGCATCAATGCCGCGGTGGTGGAATACAAGGGCAACATCATCGTGGTGCATGAGAGCGAGAACATCGACACGAGCGACGTGGGTCGCATGGCGGCGTTCAAGATCCCGGCGGAGATCAAACCGGAGTCGCCGCAGGCTCCGCAGGTCTTTGAGACCAAGGCGCTCGAGCAGTGGCGCAATCCGGTGGGCGCGCTGGCGAGTTCGCCGGTACTGGTGGGCGATCGCATCTATCAGGTGAGCGGCTTTGGCGACCTCGCCGCTATCGATGCGGCGGATGGCAAGGTGCTCTGGACCAAAAAGCTCGGGATCGAGCAACGGCAGAGCAGCCCCTTTTACGCCGACGGCAAACTTTACATCGCGATGTATGTCGCGGCGGCGACCGGCGGCGCCACGAGCGAAACCGTCGGCGACGGGGAGCTCTTCATCGTGAAGCCGGGCGAGAAAGACGGGGAAATCCTCAGCCGCACAATCCTGAGCGGCAAGTGCTACGGCTCGCCGATCGGCTACAATGGCAAGCTCTACGTGCAGACCGAGAAGAAGCTCTATTGTTTTGGAAAAGCGGGGGAAAATCCCGGACTCCCGCCGGCGCCCGAGCCGGAGCAGTGGCCCGCGCCCGGCGAGAAAGCGAAGCTCCAGATCGTGCCTTACGAAGTGCTCCTGAATCCCGGAGGAAAGCACGCCTTCAGCATCCGGGCGCTGGATGCCAATGGCTTCACCGTGGACGCAAAGGTCGATCCGAAGTCGGTGAAGTGGGAGCCCTTCGTCCCACCCACGGCGCTCGTGAAGGCGAAGCTCAACGCGAGCTTCAATGCGAAAGGCGAGCTCGTGGCGGATCCCGAGAACGTGCCGAGCGCGGGGCAATTTCAGGCATCGCTCGGCGACCTGAGGGGCTACTTCAAAGGCCGCATCCTGCCGGGGCTGCCGCTCAAGCAGGACTTCGAGAAATACGAACTCACCGAGGACACCTCGAAGCCGCCGCCACCGGGCGTGCCGAACTCCCTGGAGCCGCCGACGCCCTTCACCTACCCGCCGCTGCCGTGGAACGCCGCGCGGTTCAAATTCGAAATCCGCGAGAAGGACGGGAACAAGGCGCTGGTGAAGACCATCGACAACAAACGTCTCCAGCGCGGCACGACCTTCATCAATCGGTCCGACCTCTCCAATTACACCGTCGAAGCCGATGTCATGACGGAGGGCAACAAACGCAAGATGTCCGAGATCGGGCTCGTGAATCAGCGCTACCTGATCAACTTAAAGGGCAACGCCCAGGCGCTCGAGGTCTCTTCCAATCAGGAACTGTTCATCAAGTCCGTGCCCTTCAAGTGGAGCGCGAATGAGTGGTATCACCTCAAGACCCGCGTGGACGTGGAGGCCGATGGCAGCGGCGTGGTGCGCGGCAAAGTCTGGAAGAAAGGCGATCCCGAGCCCGAGGCGTGGACCATCGAAGTCCCGCACAAGACCGCGCACAAGCACGGCTCGCCCGGCTTCTACAGCTTCACCCCGCAGGAACAGCGAGCGTGGATCGACAATATCGAAGTGAAGCCGAACTGACGCCCGCGCGCGCGGAGGGCTCCGGGTACCATACGCGTCTCGCGTGTTGGTCGAGGCGTCCTCGCCTCGACGAACTTTTCCGGACGCGCCATCGGGCAAGATCTCCGCACCAGGAGACATTCCAGCGTTTGCTCCGTGCGCGAATCTCTTTGAAATGAACGCGCCGGAAAGTTCGCCGTCGCGAGACGCGACGACCAACACGCGAGACGCGCGTGGTACCCGGAGCCTTCCCGATCGCCGTGCGGCGTTCAGAGCAGGCAATTCGTCATTCGTCATTCGTCATGCGCAACTAACAATCCCTCATGCCCGCCCGCCTCTCCGCTCCACTCCTCCTGATCGCCGCCTCGGTGCTGTGGAGCTTTGGCGGTGTGCTGATCAAGTCGATCGACTGGAATCCCATGGCCATCGCCGGCTCCCGGAGCGCACTCGCCGCGGTGGTCCTCGCGGCCTACGTCGGCTGGCCCCGCACGGGCTTCTCGCGGGTGCAGATCGCCGCCGCCCTCGCATACGCGGCGACCGTCATCGCCTTCGTCTTTGCGGTGCGCTGGACCACCGCGGCGAACGCAATCTTTCTCCAATACACCGCCCCGATCTATGTCGCAGCGCTCAGCCACCGCTTCCTCGGCGAGCGCCCGCTGCGCAGCGACTGGCTGCTCATCGCCATCGCGCTCGCGGGCATCGCGCTCTTTTTTCTCGATGATCTCACGATCACCGGCTTGTGGGGCATCGGTATGGCGCTCTTCAGCGGCGCCTGCTTTGCCGCGATGATCCTGCTGCTCCGGCGTCAGCACGAGGCCTCGCCGGGGACCGCCATCCTGCTGGGAAACCTCATCGCGGGCGTCGTCGCGATCCCGTGGATGTTCCAAGGCCCGTTTCCGCCGGCGCTCGGCTGGTGGGCGCTCGCCGTGCTCGGGATTTTTCAGCTCGGGCTTTCTTACGTCCTCTACAGCATCGCCATCCGGCGGGTCACCGCGATCGAGGCCGCGCTGCTCCCACTGCTCGAGCCGATCCTCACGCCGCTCTGGGTCATGCTGCGGACGGGCGAACGCCCCGGCGGCTGGGCGCTGATCGGCGCGAGTCTCGTCCTGGGAGCGGTGCTCCTGCGTGGATTCTTGTCGATCTTCGTTCGGCGACGGGTGGCGGGGTGAGTCTGGTGGCCCGGCACGCTTCCGGCTTTTCCCAGAGGCAATCCCTGGACTGCCCATGCGGTCCCACCGCCCACTCACTGCCCGATGACCTGCCCACCCGAGCCTCCCTCGACTCTCTCCATGGAGAAAGAGGCGAGCTTTCAACTCCTTTTCAAACGCCACCCGCACCCGATGTGGGTGGTGGACAAGGAGTCGCTGCTCTTCCTCGCCATCAATGATGCGGCGATGAAGAAATACGGCTACACGCGGGCCGAGTTCCTTTCGATGACGATGGATGAATTTGCCACCGTCGATGACTCGGTGAGCGAGGACGCCGATGTCGGCGCGAACTGCTGGGGGCCTGATACCAAGCTGCCGTGGCGGCATCGCTGCAAGGATGGGCGCATCCTCGAGGTGGAAAGCTCGTGGCACGACATGCACTACTCGGGCCGCGACGCCGTGGTCGTGCTCACGATCGACCGCACCGAGCAGAAGCGTGTGGAAGAACGCGCGCGGGAGCAGGCGAACATGCTCAACGGGGCCTCCGACGCGATCATCGTGCGCGATCTGCAGGATAGAATTCACTTTTGGAACAAGGGTGCGGAGCGGCTCTACGGCTGGAACGCCACCGAGGCGCTCGGACGCGCGATGGCGGAACTTTTTTCCCGCGAACGCGACACCACGGCCGAGCAGGAGCTGCTCGCGAAAGGCGAGTGGAGCGGCCAGCTCAAGCACGCCAGCAAGGACAGACGCGATCTCGTGCTGAACAGCCGCTGGACGCTCGTCCGCAATGAAGACGGCCAGCCGACTTCGGTGCTGGTGATCAATACCGACATGACCGAGACGAAGAAGCTCGAGTCGCAATTTCTGCGCGCCCAGCGCCTCGAAAGCATCGGCACGCTGGCCAGCGGCATCGCGCACGATCTCAACAATATTCTCTCCCCGATCCTCATGTCCGTGGACATCCTCCGCGGCGACATCAAGGACTCCGAGACGCGCAAAGTGCTGAGCATCATCGAGAGCAGCGCCGAGCGCGGCGCGGGGATCGTGAAGCAAGTGCTCACCTTCGCCCGCGGCGTGGAAGGCGAGCGCGTGCTCCTCCAGCCAAAGCATCTCGTCAGCGAGCTGGCGAAGATCATGGCGCAGACCTTCCCGCGGAACATCGACATCCAGCCAAACTTCGCGCACGACCTCTGGACGGTGAGCGGCGACGCCACGCAGCTCCACCAGGTGCTCCTGAATCTCTGCGTGAACGCGCGCGACGCGATGCCGAATGGCGGCACCCTCACCGTCTGCGCGGAAAACGTGGAGGTGGACGACCACTTCGCGAGCATGAATCCCGGCGCGCAGCTCGGGCCGCACGTCGTCTTCCGCGTCTCGGACACTGGCATGGGCATGTCGCCCGAGACCATGGAGCGCATCTTCGATCCCTTCTTCACGACCAAGGAAGTGGGCAAGGGCACTGGTCTCGGCCTGGCCACGGTGATCGGCATCGTCAAGAGCCACGGCGGATTTCTCAGCGTGCAGAGCGAGATCGGCATCGGCACGACCTTCCGGGTCTTCGTCCCCTCGGAGCGCGAAACGGAAACGGGCCAGAAGCGCGAGGAGCTGGGCGCTGTCTCCGGCGGCAGGGGCGAGCTCGTCCTCGTCGTGGACGACGAAATGCCGATCCGCGAAGCGCTGGTGCGCACCTTGAAGTCGAACGGCTACCATACCTACACCGCCGAGGATGGCACCGACGCGCTGGCCCTCTACTACGAGCGGCGCGAGGAGATCGCGCTGGTCATCACCGATCTCTCGATGGGCGGCATGGATGGCATCCAGCTCGTTCGCGCGCTGCGCAAGGTGAACCCCGACGTGCGCGTGGTGGTCTCGAGCGGCCACTTCCAAAAGGACAACACCACGATCCTCGGCGCGCTCGGCGTAAAGCAGTTCCTCGACAAGCCCTACACCGCCGACAAGCTCCTCCGCGCCGTGCAGGGTGCGATGGCTCCGGCGTAGAGCGAGCGTGTCTTCCAGGCCACTTGCTTCTCCGGCAGCCCGCCAGCGAGTGGCCTGGAAGGCACACTCGCTCTACGTGTTCGCCCCGCGGAGCAGTCCGTACTTTGGCGCGAAGATCAGCGCCGCAAGAAAGAGCAGCGCCTGCACGAGCACCATGCAGGCAGCCGTCGAGGCATTGAGGAAGAAGCTCACATACACGCCCGCGAGGCTGGAGAAAATCGAGCTGCCGGTGGCGATCCACAGCATCCGCGAGAAGCGATCGGTGAGCAGATACGCGATGCAGCCCGGCGTCACGAGCATGGCGATGACGAGGATGATGCCCACCGCTTTCAAGGACGCCACGATCGTCGCCGCGAGCAGCGAGAGCAGCACGTAGTAGAGCAGATTTGCGGGCAGGCCGATGGCTCGGGCGTGATTCGGATCGAAGCAGAAGAGCAACAGATCGCGCCGGATCGCCAGCACGATGACGAGCGTCACACCGCCGACCACACAGCTCTCGACGAGGTCGCGCGGCTCGATGCCCAGGATGTTGCCGAAGAGGATGTGATCGAGGTGCAGGTCGGTCTTGATCTTCGTGAAGATGACGAGCCCGAAGGCAAACAACCCGGTGAAGACCACCCCCATCACCGTGTCTTCCTTCACCCGCGAGTTCGCCTTGATCCAGCCGGTGGCCACGGCGCAGAGCAACCCGGAGGTGAACGCACCGAGCGCGAGTGGTGCGCCGACCGCGTAGGCGATGACGATGCCGGGGAGCACTGCGTGCGAGATCGCGTCGCCCATGAGCGACCAGCCCTTCAGCACGAGGAAACACGAAAGCACCGCGCACACCGCGCCAACCATCGTCCCCACGAGCATGGCGTCGCGGATGAATGGATATTGGAAAGGCTCGATGAGTGTCTCCATCAGGCGGCGGCGTGACGCCTGGCGCGGGCGGCGAGCAGGCCGTGCTTCGGCGCAAAGGCGAGGGCGAGGAGGAAGAGGATCGTCTGCAAGGTGACGATGCAGCCGCCCGTGGAGCCGTCGAAAAAATAGCTGGCATACGCCCCCACGAGCGACGTGCCCGTGCCCATCGCCACGGAAATTCCGAGCATCTTTCCAAAACGATCCGTGAGCAGGTAGGCAGTGGCGCCCGGCGTGACGAGCATGGCGACGACGAGGCACGCCCCGACGGTCTGGAGCGCCGCCACGGCGGTGGCGGAGAGCAGCGTGAGCAGCATGAGATGGAGCCCGGCGACATTCAGGCCCAGCGCCCGCGCCTGGAGCGGATCGAAGCAGAAGAGCAGGAGGTCGCGCCACTTCACGCCGAGGACGCAGAGGGTGACCGCGGAGATGATGACCACCTGCCAGATATCAGGATCGGAGATGCCGAGGATGTTGCCAAAGACGATCGTGCGCAGATCGACATTGCTCGGGTACATCGAGATGAGGAGCAGCCCGAGCGCAAAGAACGCGGTGAAGACGACGCCGATGACCGCGTCCTCGCGCAGCCTGGTCTTCTTTTTCACAAAGCCCATGCCAAGTGCGGCGAGGAGCCCGGTGAAAAATGCCCCCGCGGCAAAGGGCCAGCCCGCCATGCTGGCGATGGCCACCCCGGGCACGACGGCGTGCGACAGTGCGTCGCCCATGAGCGACCAGCCCTTGAGCGTGACGAAGCACGAAAGAAACGCGCACACCCCGCCGATGAGGCCGCTGACGAGGATGGCCTTGACCATGTACTCGTAGTGCAGCGGGGTGAGGAGGCCGTCGATCATGCGACGCGGAGAAAACATCCAACACTCAACATCCAACATCCAACATCCAATACCTCCACCTTGCCGGCCGGGCGCCCGTTGGATGTTCGATGTTGGATGTTGAGTGTTGGATGTTGGCTCTTCATTCGTCCCCCGGCTCCTCCGCCCGCTGCTTCACGATCTCCTCCCGCCCCTCGCGGTGGCTGTACTCCAGGTGCCCGCCTTTGCCGAAGACCAGCGGGCGCTCGTCGTCGGTGAGCACGGTGACGGTGCGACCGTCGTGGCGCTGCACGGTCGATTCGTCGAAGCGGAAATGCCGCAGCACGCCGCCAAAGGCGCTGAGCAGATTTTGCTCGGTGAAGACTTCCGCCGTCGGGCCAAAGGCGAGCACGGTGCGATTCACGAGCACGACCTGGTCGCAGAACTCCGGCACCGAGCCGAGATTGTGCGTCGAGACGAGCATGAGATGGCCGTCGCGCCGCAACTCCCGCAGCAGCTCGATGATCGCCGTCTCGGTGCCGACATCCACGCCGGTGAAAGGCTCGTCGAGCAGGATCACGCGTCCGCGCTGCGCGAGCGCGCGAGCGAGGAAGACGCGCTTCTTTTGCCCGCCGCTCAACTCGCCGATCTGCCGCTCCCGGAAGTCGGCCATCCCCACCCGCTCGAGACTTTCCTCCGCGATGCGGCGATCCTCGGCGCGCGGGATGCGCAGGAAATTCATGTAGCCGTAGCGGCCCATCATTACCACGTCCCACACGCTCACCGGAAAGCTCCAGTCCACCTCCTCGCTCTGCGGCACGTAGGCCACGAGATTGCGCTTTTGGGCGGCGGCGATGTCCGCGCCGGACACGCGCACCTCGCCGCGGCTCGGCCGGATGAAACCCATGATCGCCTTGAAGAGCGTGGACTTGCCGCTGCCATTGATGCCGACGAGCGCGCAGACGGTGCCGCCCGTGAGATGGAAGCTGGCGTCGCGCAGCGCCACATTCCCGTTCGGATAGGTGACCGTGACGTTCTGAACTTCGAGCTGGAGCGGTTCGTCGGTCATTCGCCGAGGAGACCTTTTACGATGGTCTCGACATCGTACGCGAGCAACCGCAGGTAGCTCGGCACCGGACCCTGCGCGTCGCTGAGCGAATCCACATAGAGCACCCCGCCGTACCGCGCCCCGGTCTCTTCAGCGACCTGCTTCATGGCCTTGTCGCTCACGGTGCTTTCGCTGAAGACGACGGGGATTCGATTCGCGCGCACACTGTCGATGACCTTGCGGACCTGCTGCGGCGTGCCCTGCTGATCGGCATTCACGGCCCAGAGGAAGAGTTCCTTCAACCCAAGGCTGCGCGCCAGATACGGAAACGCGCCCTCGCTCGTGACCAGCCAGCGCTGATCGGGTGGCACGCGCTCCAACTTCGCGCGCACGCCGGCTTCGATGGCCTGGAACTTCGCGGTGTAAGCGGCGGCGTTCGCCGTGTAGGTGGCCGCATTCGCGGGATCGATCTTCACCAGCGCTTTGCGGATATTCTCCACATAGATCGCAGCATTCTGCAGCGACATCCACGCGTGCGGATTCGGCTTCCCCACATACGGCCCCTCCTCGATGCCGATGGGCGTGATTCCCTCCGTGAGCACCGCGCTCGGGACTTTGCGCAGATTGCGGAAGAATCGCTCGAACCAGCGTTCGAGGTTCAGACCGTTCCAGAGGATCAGGTCTGCCTTCTGCGCTTTGACGATGTCGCCGGGCGTCGGTTCGTAGCCGTGGATCTCCGCGCCGGGCTTGGTCACGGATTCCACGGTGGCCGCGTCGCCGGCGACGTTCTGCGCCATCTCGGCGATGATGGTAAAGGTGGTGACGACACGCTTTTTCGCCGCCCATGAGGGAGACACGGAGAGGCACAGGGCTGCGGCGATGAGTGGAGCGAGACGGAGCTTCATGGGGATCGTGGGGCTTTAGAAACGGACGGTGACACCGAGGAACGGCTGAAAGTCGGGCGCGGACTCGGTGACCCCGAAGTTGCAGCCGAGATCGAACTGCACGTCGTCGCTGACGGCATACGTGAAACCGAAATCGACCTGCCCCTGCCAGTCGAAGTCCGGCGCGGTGCCGACCACGGCGACGAATTCGACGTAGCTGCCGAGACGTTCCGTCAAGTCGCGGCTCACGGTGATGGTGTTCACCGATTGCGTGTCGCGCCCGCCATTGCCGTCGCTCACGAAATCCACCGAGGTCATCAAGCCGAGGCCGAATCCGTCGGGCAAGGCAACGGCAAGCGGGACGATGAGGCCGCCCTCGGTATCGCCATTGCGGATGCCCGTTTCCTCGAGAGGAAGCTTCACGTAGGGCATCAGCGCGAGCGCCGTCGGGCCGCCGTCATTGCCCCAGAGGTTGATCTTGAGGCGCGCGGTGAGGTCGCCGTAGCCCGACTCGCGCTGCGTCGCTCCGTCAGCCTCCCGCGTGCGCACCGCGACGAAATTGTCGGAGATGAGCTGGAGGTCCACGTTGTTGCGCAGGCCGAATTTCACATTCACCGGCGCCACGTTCCAGACCTCCGTGCGCGTGCCATCGGGGCTGTGCCCGTCATAGGTGAAGTGGACGAGGTCCATCTCCACCTGCACATGTCCGGCATCCACAGTGTACGGGCTTTCGGTCTGGTCGGGCCGGTCGGTGCTCAGCTCGCGCATCAGCTCCCGCGGGGTCGGGTCAAAAAGATGGTAACGGGACTTTTCGGGCGTGTCAGGAAACTCACAAACTGGCCCCGCCACCGCCGAGGCGCCGGCGAGGCCCAGCGCGATCCAGCGAGCGGAGAGGGCGGCGGCGGGCAGGGATTTCATCGGACGGATGGAAGCGTGAACAATGCCGCACTGCAACAACAAAGTTAGTCACGTCTAACTTTTTCTTGGCAGGCTCAAATCCACGCTTGACCCCGCCCCATCACGAGGCGTATCGCCACGAGACGTGCCCGCCAAAGCCACCCAACGCCACACCTCTTCCGCGGTTGAGGATTACCTCGAGCGCATCCTCGAGCTCATCAATACCAAGGGCTACGCGCGCGTCGTCGATATCGCCCAGCGGCTCGAGATTTCTCAGGCCAGCGTGACGAATATGGTCCAGCGGCTCGATGCCGGGGGACTGCTCAAGTACGAGAAGTATCGCGGCCTCGTGCTCACCTCCTCCGGTGAAGCGCTCGCCCGCAACATCACCCGGCGGCACCAGCTCCTCAGCGATTTTCTCAAACTCCTTGGACTCGACGACGAGACCATCTATCACGACGTAGAAGGCATGGAGCATCACATCAGCCCCTCGACTCTGCGCGCCATCGAAGCGCTGACCCAGCATCTGCAGCGGCAGCCGGTGCTGCTCACCAAGGTGCGGAAGGAAGCGCGTGAGGATTGAAACCGCGGGGTCGCAGCGGCGCTCTCAGACCGATTTTCGATTTCCTTTCATGAAAGATCAGAGCTCCGCCCACACCGCCATGTCCCGCCATCGATTCGTGCATGGCCTCATCCTGCTGGTCGCCTTCAGCTTTTTTTCCGGCTGCGCCACCGCCGATCCGCAGGGCTCCGCAGCCGCGCGCTCTGCGATGCTCGCGGAGATCAAGGCCGAGAAGCCGGGCAATTACTACATCGGGCGGAGGTATCACAAAGTGGACTACAAGTTTTGGGGCTACGTGCGCAAACCCGGCCAGCCGTGGAGTACGGCAAAGATGGTGATGCTGAATGAACAACAGAAGTTCGCGCCCGACCGCGAGAAGGGAAAGATCGGTGAGGACAACAACTACGAGTACAAGCTCTTCGGCGATTTCTCAGGACAGACGGTGTATGAGCCGGCGAGCAATGGATTCTATCCGGAGTTCGTTTTGAAAGGTTACGAACTGCGCTCGACCGACCCTGGGAAGATCTACCGCGAGCCCGGGGCCACCGATCCAAAGCGCCGGATCATCGCGAAGCCGTACTGAAGCGTAGAGCGAGTGTGCCGACAGGCCACTCGCTATCCGCGCGCCGTGATAGCGAGTGGCCTG
>JBGSYE010000328.1:0-5254 GCA_041751075.1 Chthoniobacteraceae bacterium | reverse complement strand
AGCAGGGCGCCGATCGAGATCATGGTGGCGCCGGTGGTTTTCTGCGCGGGGCGGCCGAGCTTGCCGGCGATGAGCAGACCGACACCGCAGCCGACGGCGGTCTGGGTGACAGTCAGCAGGCTCGTCTGGAGGGCGTCGGAGGGCTTGGGCATAACGAAATGATTATGCGGAGGGAAGCCGAAAAAGAAACTGGAAACTCGGTGCGAAAACCAGCAGTGAGTCGTTGGCATTTCCCTTACCGCACAAATCCGGCGCCAATCGTTCCTGAAGGTTTGCCGGATTCTCCTTTCCAACCGCCAGCGCTCAGCAATTTCCGATGACCAATCCACTTTACGTTCTCATTCTCGCCGGCGGCAGCGGCGAACGCTTCTGGCCGCTCAGCCGCAAAAGCCGTCCGAAGCAACTGCTCTCGCTCTTCTCCGCGGAGACGCTGCTGGAGGCCACGCTGCGCCGCCTCGACGGCCTCGTTCCGCCCGAGCACATCCTCATTCTCACCAATGCCGACCAGGAACCCGGCGTGCGCGCGCTCTGCCCGCAGCTCCCGGCGGAAAACATCGTGGCCGAACCCGCGAAGCGCGACACTGCGGCGGCGATCGCGCTCGGCGCTGGCTGGATTTCCATGCGCGCGCCGAACGCGACGATGATCGTGCTGCCGGCGGATCACGTCATCCAGGACGCGGCCGGATTTCAGCAGACGCTGCGCGTGGCGGTGGCGGCGGCGGAGGAAACGGGCGAACTCGTCACCATCGGCATCAAGCCCACCTGGGCGTGTCCGGGCTTCGGATACATCGAGACGGGCGCGACGGCCGAACTGGCGGCGAAGCCTGATGGGCCGGGCGTCTTCGACGTGGTGCGGTTTCGCGAGAAGCCGGGCGCCGAGCTGGCCGAGACGTTTCTCGCGCAGGGAAATTTCCGCTGGAACGCGGGCATGTTCATCTGGTCGATGCCGTCGATCATCAGCGCCTTCAACCGGCACGCGCCTGAACTCGGCGAGTTCATCAGCCAGATTCACCGCTGCCAGGATCTCGCGCCGATCCTGCGCGATGTGTTTCCGGGCTTGCCAAAAATCTCGATCGACTACGCGGTGATGGAAAAGGCGGGCCGGGTGCTGATGGTGGAAGCCGGCTTCGACTGGGACGACGTGGGAAGCTGGACGGCGATGGAAAAATACCTCACCCGCGACGCCGCCGGGAACACCGGCAACTGCGAACTCCGCGCGATCGAATCCGGCGGCAACCTGATCTACTCGACGCAAAAAACGCTGATCGGCCTGCTCGGCGTGCAGGATCTCATCGTCGTGCAGACCGCCGATGCGCTCCTCATTTGCAGCAAGCACGAGGCGGAGAAAATCAAGCATCTGGTGGCGCAGGTCCCGCCCGCGTTGCAGTGAAGCGGAACGGCGGGCGCTTGGCCGCCACCGGCATCAATCGCAATTCAGGGTGACCGATCGACGGTCTGTGCGCGGTGGCGGCGCGGCGTATTCCGCGACCTTAGTCGGCCAAAACTCTCGCGTTCGGTGCGCGTCAGGGCTGGCGAGCGGCTGGCCGACTAAAGTCGCGGAATACTTCGCAGCCCCCGCAATTTTGCGGACGAAACTCGTCTCAGAATCCGGCGGTGAAACTGACGCGAAGATAGGGCGCGCCTTCGTCCGTTTCGTAGCCCTTTTCCGCGCGGAAGTAGTCGAACTTCCGGCGGATGTTATAGCCGGCGCCGACGTCGAGCGCGACGCGATCCGGGTCGCCCCAGGTGAAGCCGGCGCCGACTTTGATCTCGCTGTAGGTGAGCACCGCATGGCGCAATTCCGCGGGACGCGACGGGTCGTCATCGACGCGATAAGCGCCGCCGCCCAGCTCGCCGCCGACCCAGAGCCGCAGGTGTTCGGCGGGCCGATAGATCAGGCGCGGCGCGGGCGCGATGAGCCGCAGGGTCCATTCATCATTGATGAGCCAGAGCGCGCCGAGCACGGGGAAAAACGGATACTTCTCGATCGCGCCCCGGTAGGTGGCGCCGGCGACCAGAAAGAAGCGCGGCGTGAGCGGGAAGGCGACGGCCAGCTTCGTGGGGGCGTCGAAGGAATCGCCGTCGGGATTCTCTTCAAAATAGAAGCCCGGCGCGGTCTCGAGGAGGATGGCGATCTCGCCGGCGACGAGGTATTCGACGGCGAGGATGGCATTGGCGTTTTGCAGCGTATCGGGAAGCGGAAGTCCGCCGGAGTTGTTGAAATCGAAGCGGCCATACTGGGCGCCGAGGCGGAGATACCAACCGGCGTCGGGCATCGCCAGCCAGGACCAGCCGAGCGGGAAGCGATGCTGCACGGTCGCGCTGTTGAACCACGAATCGCCGGCAGCGTCGTCGCCTTGCTGGAAGTCGCTCTCGAAGGTGTAGCTGGAGCGGAGATTGACGACGGAGAGCGGGACGGCGGTGACCGCCGGGATGGGCGCTTTCATCTCCGGCGCGCCGGCGGAGGCGGTGGCGCTGAGGACGATCGCGAGAAGGGCGGGAAGGACGGGGCGGGGATTCATGGGAGCGAAAAAGGTGGGCGGGAAGTGAGTGAAATGGCAAAGGCGAATTCTGTCCGCCTCTCCAACGCACTCGCGGCACCGTGCGGATGCAACGAAGAGAATTGCTTCCCCGCGCATGCGGTTCTTGCGCAGGCGCAAGTCCGGGGACGAAGCAGGACGAGGATGCTCCCTAATCCGCGCGCAAGGCCTTCACCGGATCGAGTCGCGCGGCGACCCAGGCGGGGATGAGCGCGGCGAGCGAGCAGATGGCGAAGGCGCTGAGGCAGATGACGGTGACATCGCGCGGGATGACCTCCGCCGGGATGCCTTCAAATTCATAGATGCCGGAGGGGAAAATCTGCGTGCCGGTCACGGACGAGAGCCAGTCGCGAAAGACATTGCGGTAGTGCAGCAGCGTGAGGCCGAGCACCAGTCCGCTCACGGTGCCGATCGCGGCGACGATCATCCCCTGGATGAGAAACACCCACACGATCTGCGCGGGCGTGGCGCCGAGCGATTTCATGATGCCGATCTCGCGCGTCTTCTGCACGGTCACGGTGATGAGCGTGTTCATGATGCAGAAGGCGGCCACCACGGCCAGGAACATGAGGATGACGAACATGACGTGCCGCTCCATGCGGATGGCGTCGAAGCGCTCGCGGTGGTCATCGACCCACGTCATGGCGAAGGCCGAGGCGCCGAGTTGGTCGTTGATGAGCGTCTGCGTTTGCGTGGCGCGGTAGGCGTCCTTCGTCTTCACCGAGAGGCCGTGGACGCCGTCGCCGAGATCGTAGAGTTCCTGCGCGACGAAGAGCGGCACGAGCAGGAAGGACGAGTCGTAGGTGTTGAGGCCGGAATTGAAGATGCCGACGACCTTCAACTCAGCGGGCAGGACGATGTCTCCCTTGAGTTCCTTGAGCGTCTTTGGCTTCGCGCTCGGGTCCTCTTCCTCGCGCCGCATTTCCGCGAGGATGCCGCTCACATTGCCCGGCGCATAGACGGTGATGGTGTCGCCCACGTCCACGCCCAGATCGCGCGCGAGCGCCATGCCGATGATGACCGTATCGCTCTCCAGCGCGCACGTTCCGAAGCCGCGCTCTTCCACGAAATGGTGGAGATCGATCATCCTCTGCTCGGCCTCGATATTGATCCCCCGCATGACCGGCGTAAAGACGCGGCCGAAGTGCTCGATCATCACCGGCCCTTGCGCGTAGGGCGCGACGGCTTCGACGCCCGGAATTTTCTCCACCTGCGCCATCGCCTCGCGCCAGGAGCGGAGCAGCTCGCCATTGCTCACGCGCAAATGCGGCTCGAAGCCGAGGATGGCCCGCTGCAGCGATTTGTCGAAGCCGGTCATCACCGAGATGACGACGATGAGCACCGTGATCGCCAGCGTCACGCTCAGCACGGAGATGAGCGTGATGGTCGAGACGAACGTGCGCTTCGGCTGCAAATAACGCAGCGCGAGGAAGAGGCTGAACGGCGTCTTCATCGCGCGGCGTGCACCGCCCGGACGCCGCTAGCGCTGGCTGGCGGCAAATTGATTGAAGCCTTTGATCGTGCCATCCGGAAAGAGAATGAGGTTGCCGTCGCCGTGGAAGTCGCCGATCTCGACCGCCCACGGCTGCGAGGACCATTTGTAGGGCGTGCGCGGGCCGTCATCGAAAGGCGTGGGGATGTAGTGCATCACCTTCTTGTCGTCCTTCGGCTTCTCGGCGACGCCTTCCTTTTGCATGCGGAGGAAGGTGGGGCATTCCCAGTTGGTGCGGCCCAGCCCGTAGCGCGACATCTCGCGCATCCACCAGGCGTCAAACTCCGGGTCGCCGAGCTCATACGGGCACTGCGGCCAGTGATTTTGATCCATGGTGTAGGCGGCGAGGGCGACGTGGAGATTGCGCAGATTCGAGGCGCAGTGGACCCGGCCGGCCCGGGCGACGAAGCTCTGATAGCTCTCGTAGATCATGGCCGCGAGGATGCCGATGATCAGCATCACGACGAGGATTTCGATGATCGTGAACCCGCGGCGGACGGTGGTTTCCGCGGCGTGAAAGGGTGGATGGGAACGGCTCAAGGGCGTGAAGGGGTGGAGCAAAGCCGCCGGACCGGGCGCTGTCAATCGCCCGCAAAGCAAACCGCCGGGCGCGTGGCCCGGCGGAGTGCGCAATGGACTGAAGGAGCGCAGCGAGGCTGCGGGACGCCTTACGGTACGGGGACCGCCGACGGGGCCGCCGTGGGCGTCGCGATCGATCCGCTGGAGGTCAGCGCGAGCGGCGCGATGGCGGAGTAGGAGTTCAGCGCCGCATAGACCTGGCGCGAGGTCCGCGAGCCGCGAATCTTGAACGGCGTCGTGGTGCGCAGGATGGTGCGCTGCGCGGAGGCGCCGACGCTTTGCGCACCCGCTTCGCCGAGCGAATTGGAATCCGTCGGCGCACCGCCGGGCAGGTCTTCGAGAAAGACGGTGAAGCCGGGGTTGACGTTCGGATCGCTAAACGAGGTCAGCACGGCGGTATTGGCATTGGAGGAAAGCTCGCCTTCCCCTTCGAAGGTGATCTGCTGCGGATAGCCTTTCATCCGGGCGTGGAAGGCGCCTTCGATACCGGAGCGGACGGTGAGGGCCTGGCCCGAGGAAGCCGGCGAACCGGAGCCGCCGGTGGTCTCCCCGGGGAGCGCGGCCACGCCGAGAAACGCCCCCTGGATGCGCCGGCTCGCGAGGTCCGCGATGCCCGTCGCCGCGCCGTAGTTCACGAAGCCTT
>JBGSYE010000327.1:0-2964 GCA_041751075.1 Chthoniobacteraceae bacterium | reverse complement strand
CCCTCCACACAAACTTTCTGACAGGCCCAGAAACGATGCGCCGGATGCCTGCGGGGAGTCACGGAAGACGGCAGAGGAGTCACGGAGACGACGAGGGAAGTCACCGGGGCCGGCGGGGGAGTCGCGGAGAGGGAGGCGGGAGCCACCGGGCGGGGCGGGGAAGCCGCGGACTCGTGGGCGGGAGGCGCGGAATTGCGCGAGTTGCGCCCCGGTAACGGATGCCAGCGAGGGTTTTGCTTGCCAGCGATGGCGAATCTTGCGAAACGGGCCGCGCTCCCCCCTAAACCCGATGAGGTTTTCCACATGGCTTTCTACGACCGCGGAACCCGGTATGACTCCGGCGCCCGCTATGATCAGCAACCCCCAACTCCAAAGAGAACCCGTATGGCCCAGGTAAAACTCGAACTCGACCGGCGCAGCGATGACGAACTGCATCAATTCGCCGAAACCCACATCGCCCAGATGGCCGGGAACGCCAGCTTCCCGACGCCGACACCGACTGCCGCGGCGTTTCAGGCAATCTACGATGACTACTGCGCAAAGCTCACGGCATCGGAACAGGCCGAGCAGGCGGCCCGCGAGGCGACGCAGCTCAAGGATTCCGCCCGCGTGGCAATCTCCCAGGCGCTCAACGATCGCGGCAACTACGTGCAGAGCGCCAGCGGCGGCGAGCAAGGGTCTGGGGTCAGTCTGCAAGGGTCTGGGGTCAGTCTGAAGGGTCTGGGGTCAGTCTGTGAAAATTGCTCGTTACTCACCGCGTGATTTCATTCGCTCGCTCCCTAGATAGAATCCCAGCGGCTCTCCGTTGAACAATAGCGGAAGCAATTTTCACAGACTGACCCCGCCTACCACAGACTGACCCCGCCTACTCGCTGGAAGGCGAGCAACTGCGCAAAGCGCTCGGCCGCCGAAGCAACGCAGGCTGGAAGCCCGCGGGCCGAGTCAGGCTGGAAGCCTAACCTCCGCTGCACACCTCAGCGTAGGCCGGTGGTTCCGCTCGTGCCTCGCTTCACCACCGGCTAATTTCTGGAGTCCCTCCGGGACGATTTGCACGCCGAGGCTCATCCAAAACCAGGACTTAGCTTAGCGCCATTCAGGACTGACCCCGAACGAATGGGGCGTCGGCTCGTGCGGATGGGGCGTCGGCTCGTGTGTTTGGCTTTAAGTCCGGAACGCGCCGCTCCTAGCTTTCCGAATACTTGGGCTGCTCACCACCGTTACTCTCCTTGGCGGTTCTGCCAATGCCGCCACGCTGGCCGCTCTGGACTGGGAGACTGAAGTCCTGGACTCCGCAGACATTTTTCCGCTCATCATTTTGCGCCCTCTGGGCTCATGCTCGGGACATCCCCATGCGCACCCTCCCTCGCCTCACCCCATGGGCGGCCCTCTTTGCCGCCCTCGTCTTCACGTCCGCCAGCACCCTCGCCGCGGATGCGCCGGTCGATCCTTCACTCGAGGACTTCGTGAAGAAGTTCAAGGGCAAGGGGGCGGTGGGCGATCCGGCGCTGAAGGCGCTCGGGCCGGGGGAGGCGCTGAAACATTTCAAGGTCGCCGAGGGCTTCGAGATGCAGCTCGTGGCGGCGGAGCCGGTGGTGCGGCAGCCGCTGAATCTGCACTTCGACGAGCGCGGGCGGCTGTGGGTGGTGCAGTATCTTCAGTATCCCTTTCCGGCGGGGCTGAAGATCGTGAAGTACGATCAGTATCTGCGCGCGGTCTTTGACAAGGTGCCGGAGCCGCCGCCGCGCGGGGTGAAGGGCGCGGATAAGATCACGATCCTGGAGGATGCGGATGGCGACGGGACATTCGAGAAGGCGAAGGATTTTGTGACGGGGCTGAACATCGCGTCGAGCGTGTGCGTGGGGCGCGGCGGGGTGTGGGTGCTGAATCCGCCGTATCTGCTTTTCTACCCCGATGCGGATCGCGACGATGTGCCGGATGGCGACCCGCAGGTGGTGCTCGCGGGCTTTGGGCTCGAAGACACGCACTCGGTGGCGACGAGTCTGCACTGGGGGCCGGATGGCTGGCTCTACGGAGCGAATGGGAGCACGACGACGGGCGAGGTGAAGGAGGTGAAGTGGCTCGGGCAGATGATCTGGCGGGTGCATCCGGAGACGCATGAATTTGAGGTCTTCGCGGAAGGCGGCGGGAATACGATGAGCCTGACTTTCGACAGCCACGGGCGAGCTTTCTCCGGGACGAATCACGGTGCGACGCGCGGGATGTATTACCCGCAGGGGAGCGCGGGGATCAAGAACTGGGGGAAGCACGGGCCGCTGATGAATCCGTATTCGTTCGGCTGGTTCGAGCACATGGCGCACGAGGGGTACCAGCCGCGGTTTGCGCAGGCCTTCATGATCTACGAAGGCGGCGCGATGCCGCAGCTCGAGGGTGCGGTGATCGCGCCGATGTCGCTGCAGAATCGCGTGCTGGCGAGCAAGGTCGATCGCGACACTTCCACCTTCCGCACGACCGATGCGCTGACGCTCGTGGAGACGGAGGACAAAGGGTTCCGCCCGGTGGATGTGCGGCTCGGGCCGGACGGCGCGATCTACATGGCGGACTGGTGCGACATCCGGCTCACGCACGTCGATCCGCGGGACACGTGGGATCGCTCGAACGGGCGCATCTACCGCCTGCAGACGCCGGGCCTGAAGCCGGTGGCGCCTTTCGACATGGGGAAGATGAGCGGCGCGGAACTCGTCGCGCTTCTGGCGCATCCGAACCAATGGTGGCGGCAGACGGCGCAGCGCGTCCTGGCGGATCGCAAGGATGGCACTCTCGCGGAGGAGCTGCGGGCGCTCGTGGAGAAGGAGCAGGGCCAGCTCGCGCTCGAGGCCTTCTGGGCGCTGGAGTCCTGCGGCGGGCTCGACGATGCCTTCTCGACCAGGCAGCTCGCGCATCCGAATGCCGCCGTGCGCGCGTGGGCCATCCGGCTGGTCGGCGACACGCGCTCCGTCACGCCGA
>JBGSYE010000326.1:0-8267 GCA_041751075.1 Chthoniobacteraceae bacterium | reverse complement strand
AACACGCGGGACGCGTATGGTACCCGGACCCGCCGCACTCGCCGCCGCGAGCCAGGCCTCCGCACCCGCGACGATGACGCAATGCTCGTCTTCCGCCCCCGCCGCGCCGAAGGCCGCCCAGCAGAGCGCGGTCGTGCTGATGTTCGACCGGCTCTTCGTCGTATCGCCCCAACCTCCGTCGCCGTTCGGGTTCCCCGCCAGCCAGCGCAATCCACCCTCGATCAAATCTGCATGCCGAACGCGATCCACCGTAGCAAGCGCCACCACCGCCGTCGCCGTCGAGAGCGCACTCGCCGAGAGCTGGCCGGACCAGTGGCCATCCGGCCCCATCTCCGCAAGCAGCGCCTCCGTCGCCGCGGAAAGCGCGCGCTCGATCCGCGTTCCGCGTTCCGCGTTCCGCGTTTCCCTCACGCCAGCTTATCCTGCTCCCGCACCCGTTTCGGCAGGATCGCGCACGCCTCCTTGCACCCAAAGATGCGGCTGAAAAAAAGCCGGTGCCGGCTGACGAACGCATACACGATCTCCGCAATCTGAATGACCCCCGGAATCCAAAGGAACAGCGCCACCGGCACGAGCAAAGGCAGCCGCATCCCGACAAACCGAATCGCCCGCGCCCCGCGATACACTTTTCGCTCCGGCGTCACGCAATGAATCGCTTCCAGTAAATCCTCCCGCGTGAGCTGCGGCGCGATCTCCTGCGCATGCGGATCGGAGAGCGGCACCAGCGCCAGCGCGTGAAACCAATCCAGCCAGCTCAGCACCTTCATCTGGAAGGTACACATCGGGCATTCGTCGTCGTAGAGGACGATGTGCTTGTTCATGGCTCCAAGCTAGCGGCCTCGGCCGACTTCTTCACCCGCAATCTTCCCTTCCAATTTCTGCTCCTGCGATCACGCCGCGAGTGTTAGTCGGCGCACCCGAATCCGGGTTCACGGTCAACCGTGGCCGACGATACCGGCTTCTCGAGAAAAAGCAGGCCGGGCGGCCAGCCGATCGCGGCGCGCGCCACACTCAGTCTTCCCGCGATTTCTTCTCGCGCTCGACGACCTTGCCCTTCAGATCGAGCACCACTTCGAGGCAACCTTTTTCCATCTTGATGAGCGCCTCGTAGAGCGTCTTGCCCTTCTCCTTCACGAGTTCGACGCCAGTGACTTTCCCGCCGCCGGCTTCCTTCGCGATGCTCTCGCGCGCGGCCTTCGGCGCCTCCTCGAGCGCGATCGTCTCCTCGACCGCGAGCACCTTCCCATCCGCCGCCACGGTCACTTCATGCTTCCGCCCTTTGACGAGCCAGCCGGCCTCGTAGGCATCCGCGTGGTCGTCCTTTTCCTTGCTCAAAGTCTTGAGCTTCGCCCCGTCGGCGGCCGCCTTTATCGCCTTGGCGGCCGGCGCCGGGAGTTGATCGAACTTGATGGGCTTCTCCGATTCCTCGGCGAAGACAAACTGCGGCAGCGCAAGCGCGGCCAGGAGGGCGGTGATGGGATGGAGTTTCATGGGGGTATCGAGGTTGGCGGGGAAATTCTCGCGGGCTCCGTGCGTCCGAAGGGATGCATCAGCAATGGAGCGGAAAGGAATCCCGAATGGAGAGCATTTTTTCAGGCCAGCTCGTCCTGCTCGCGTTTCCGCGTCGGCATGATTGAGCGCGCGTCCTTGCCGACGACCGCGCTTCCGTTCGCATGCCGATCGAAATACCCTCGCAGCGTTCACCGTGATCTACCTCGGCCACAACGCCACCAACCCCATCGCGCCGGAAGTCGCCGTCGCCATGCAGAGCTGCGCCGCCGCACTCGGAGGTGTGCGATGAGACTCACGCCCGATGCCCACATTGATCCGCGAAAGGCCACGCACTATCTGCTCGTCTGGCGGGCGAAGGGTGACAAATCAGCTTTTCTCGGCCAAGCGGGCTACACCTTGGCCACCGCCTCTCAACTCGTCTCCGACCTGCGCGCGCAGATTCTCCCGCACGAAGCCAACCCGGTTGAGAGCACCGAGCACGGCCAGTATTACGAAATTCGCGCCCCGCTGACCGGCCCCAACGGTCGAACCCTCCGGATCCGCGCGATCTGGATGACAGAACATTTGTTGGGCATCACGAAGTTCATTACTTTGTTCCCGGACAATACCCGCCGATGACCTTCGAACTCTACACCGACGCCGTTCTCACTCGCGACATCGCCAATCACGGGCTTTGCGCGGGTGACGTGGTGAAGATCATCGACCATCATCCGATGCCCGGAGGCGAAGACGGCTACTCCATCGAGGTCTTCAACGCGCTCGGCGACACCATCGTCGGCACCTCCGTCCCGGAGTCGGCTTTGGAACCCCTGCGGGAAAACGAAGTATTGAGTGTCCGGCGGCGTGATCCCGCTCCGGCGTGAATGCTGTTTGCGCTGACGCCGTGAATCCCGATATCCGCATGCATGATCTCGTCGCGCTGCTCGAAGAAGTGCCGGCCCGCCATTTCACGACCGGGGCCCTCCTCACGCTGCGCCGCGGCCAGATCGGCACAGTCGTCATGACCTACGACGGCTCGGCCTTTGAGGTGGAGTTCAGTGACGCCCAAGGCCACGCCTTCGCCATGCTGCCGATTCCCGCCGACAAGCTCATCCAGCTGCACGATGCGCCGGCGGTTGTGGCGGCGTGAGTTTCGGTTTCCGATGAATCCGCCTGCACCCTTCCCAGTTGAATTGCTCAAGCTGGCCGACGGCACGCGCCTCGTCCGCGTCAGCGACCCGCTCACCGCCACCGCGCTCGAACGCCGGCTCGATCCGGCCCAGCCCATCGCCCGGCAGAAGGAAGCCGTGTGACCGCGCCCTGCGCGCCGTGCTGGAACGCGAGTTGAAGACGACGGAAGCCTGAAACACTCCGCTCGCCGAAGCAGAAGATCCGGGGACTCAGTGCTACGCTGCGCTTGTTATCGAGCATGAGGAGACTTAGCCTCGGGCGTCATGTCCACCGTCGTCCAGGAATCCCACGCAGCTGCCGATGTCGCACTCGGCACGGGCATTTACGGCGTGCGCGAGGCTGCCCGGCTGACGGGCATTCATCGCTCGCGAATTCGCCGGTGGATGCGGGGATACAGCTACCGCCGCGGGGAGGGACGTGGGCATTCCGCCGCCATCTGGCGAGGCCAGTTTCCGCCGCGTGGCAAAAACTTCGCGCTCGGTTTTCGCGACCTGATGGAGGTTCGGTTTGTCGATGCGTTTCTCAAGGCGGGCGTGTCCTGGAAGACCATGCGCCTCGCCCATGAGCGCGCCCGGCGTAAACTCGGCACGGAGCATCCGTTTTGCTCAAATCGTTTCGTGACCGACGGCCAACGCCTGTTGCTTCGGCAGGCCGAGGTCAGCAACGACGCCGCGCTGCTGGACAGCGTCAGTCGCCAGCACGAATTCGCCCGGATCGTCGAGCCATTCTTCAAACAGCTCGACTTCTCTCCCGATCAACAACTGCTCCGCTGGTGGCCGCTCGGCCGCGACCGCGCAGTCGTCCTCGATCCCGCGCGCAACTTCGGCCAGCCGAGCGTCGCCGCATCCGGCGTGCCGACGCAGGTGCTTGCAGAGAGCCTGAAAGCCAATGGCTCGGTCGAGGAGGTGGCGCGGTGGTTCGAGGTGCGACCCGAAGAAGTGCGCGACGCCGCCGACTTCGAGGAGCGGTTGGCCGCTTGATCCCGGCGCGTGAGGTTTTTCTTCGACAACAATCTCGCGCCGAAACTCGCACGCAGCCTCCACGTCCTCGTCGAGCCGGAGCATCAGGTCGTTCATCTCAAGGAGCGGTATGCCGCAAACACCCCGGACGAAGCGTGGATGCTCGCCCTCGCCGCGGAGAGCGATTGGTGCATCATCTCCGGTGACCTCCGCATCCGCCGCAATCCGCATGAAATCGCGGCGTGGCGCGCTACAGGTCATACCATTTTCTTCCTCAAAAGCGGATGGATTCACCTCTCGTTCTGGCAGCAGGCGCAGAAGTTTGTGAAATGCTTTCCTGACATCATCGAGCGCGCCCTGCGCGAACCGCGCGGCGCAATCTTCTTCGTCACGGTGAATGGAAAAATCGAGAAGTAGGAAACGGAGAATTGGCCGATCCGGATTCACCCAATAGAAAACTCGCCTTCCAGCGCACTGATGGCCTCGTCTTCGGCGGAGGTTGCTTCAGCAAAAAGGCGCCAAGCTTCTTGTGCGGTATTGCCGAGTTTGCGGGCGGCGGCGGAGTCGTCGTAGGGAACGATGACGGACGCGACATCGTTGTCGCTGAGGGCGTCCACGACGGAGCCGGTGGCGAGGGCTTTTACTTGCGCCTGTACCGGCGCGCAGGAGCAAGCGAGATAGACGAGGATGGATGCCATCGCGCGGGCTGACGCGGTGGACGTGGCCGCTCGCGGCCCAGCCTTCACGGTCTTTGGCGACGAGCGCACAGTCGGCAAGGTTTTCCTCGGCGCGGCCGTCGGCGGTCAGGAGGGTGGTTCCGGCAGTGAGGCGGAAGGCGTCGGGGTCTTTGAAGGCGCTGAGGCTCATCAGCCGCAGGGCGATGGGCCGGTATTGCGAGATTTGCCGCCCGTTCATCATGCGCACGCCGAAGCGGGCATCCTCCACATAGTTGGTCTTGTAGCGCCCGAACGGTTTGAACACGGAGGCGATTTCGCCGAGGGCACAGCCGCCGACGGCGCGGATGCGCTCGCGCCACGCGGCGTAGCGAGGGGCCAGCGGCTCGGCATCGAAGCGGTCCAGAATCTGGCGACGCGAGATGGTGAAGCGCCGCGCTTGTTCATCGGGGCTAAAATCCGCTTCGGCGTCGGCGAGGTCGAAATGCCGCAGAAACGCATCCTGGGTTTCGGCGAGAAGCAGCCTCGCTTGCTCGCGCTTTTCGAAGCCTTGCCGAAACTTCGACGCACACATCTTTCGCAGCGCGTCGTCGACGACGGGATATTGCAACGCTGCGATTTGATCGGGGCCGAGGTGGTCAATCACTGAGCCATTGCGGTCACGCCGAACGAGTGCTTGACCCGTCGGTGTCGCAAGAAACGCGTAGAAGTAAAAGCGGTCGTCCGTCAGATCGCCTGAAATACGGACCATGTCATCGGAGATGGTGAATCGCTCGATAAACCCATCGACCATCGTGATCGGTCCACAGTTCCGGCCCGATCGAACGATAAGTAGCATTCCCCGCGAAACCACCGCCTGATTGTATTCCGCAACTTGGCTGCTGCTGAGGAACGAGCGCGACCACGGCATGTAGCGAAAGCCGTCGTAGGGGACGAGGAGCGGCTTTCCAAAACGAGCGTCGGCAGCCCACACGCGAGCGAACCGATTGGGCATCCAGATCGCCGCATTGTCGAACGTCTCGCTCGCACTTCGGAGCGGCCACACGCCGGACTGCACACGCTTTGCCGCAGCATCGCCGCTATCAAGGAAGAATTTGGTATCGAGACGCAGCGCGTCACGAACCATCTCGAATGAGATGGTGGCAGTCCTCATGCGGCGGTGTTTTTCCGCTTTCGCACAGGCATTATTAATCCGGCAATATGACAGCGCCGCACTGCACCTGCGTGAAGGCGGTGGACTCTTGGCGCTATCACATTGCCGGATTAATAGTTGCTCTGTGAGCCATCGATGATAGGCGTCCGCCACCTCGTCCAACTCATCATCAACGATTGGCTCCTTCGCTTTGATCTCCACCTCTTCAACGGTGCCGTCGGGTTTTGGGATGCGGTGCTTTTTCACCGTCTCGTGAAGGAGAAGGCTGCCATCGGGAGCACGCTTGTAGATGGTGTTGCCGCGCTTGTTGTGGCCGACGGCATCGGCGATCGCCATGAAGACGGGATAGTCGCCATGCGTCGCGGCGGACTCGCCCGCACTCCATTTGCGGAGAAGCACCATGCTGGTCTGCGTGTCGTTGCGCGGCTGGAAAAGGTCGCGGTGCATGTCCACCACGGCGAGGAGTTGCGCCTGCCCGAGGATGCACTGCCGGAAGTAGGCGAGGCCGGGGTTGTTGAGCAGGCCATTCGGCAGCACGATCGCCATGCGTCCGCCGGGCTTGAGGAATTGCAGGCAGCGCTCGACGAACAGAATTTCAGGTGGCTGCCCGGATTGGAGGACGGGCTTGTCGTCCTTCGTCATGCGCGGCGTGAATCCCTTCTCGGTGCTCTCCCAAACGCTGCCCACGTCGAACTGCGCGAGGATGCGTGGATCATCAATGGTGATCTCGGTGCCGAAGGGCGGATTGGCGAAAACCACGTCCACGCCGACGAGCAACCAATCTGGCGGGCCGTCCGAGGGCCAGCGGTGCGGATGTTCCAGTGAGTTGCACTGGAATAGATTTCCCGAGCCGTCGTTGTTCATCACCATGTTCATCTTGGCTGCGCGGACGAGGTTCGGATTCAGGTCGAGGCCATAAACTTTCTTCGAGAGGTATTCGTGCCGGGCGCGGAACCACTCGGCTTGCTGCTGTGCCGACGGTCCGCGCTTCGGCCAGCGATTGCGGTGCTTTTCATCAATCGTGGCGAGGACGTGATTCATCGCGGTGACAAGGAAGCCGCCGGTGCCGCACGCCGGGTCGAGCACGAGTTCACCCGGCTGCGGGTTGATCATCTTCACGGCCATGCGGCAGGCGTTGCGTGGGGTGAAGAATTCGCCGCGGTCGCCGCGGAGATTGCTGCCGACAACCTCCTCGTAGGCGACACCCTTCACGTCCACGGAGGAGTCGAGCAGGGAGTACTGCTGCATCTCGCTCACCACGTAGGCGAGCGTCGCACCGTTCATTTCGATGCGTTCGTTGCTCTTGAAGATGGTCGGATACTTCGCGAGGACGCGGTCACGAAAGATACGGTCAAGCCGGGCTTTGACGCGGCCCTGCAAATCCATCGAGGTGCGCTCGCTCTGGGTCACGTAGAACTCCAGCTTCTCATTGTCGGATCGCTCGTCTTCGATCTTGCAGAAGATGAGTTTGAGCAGTTCCCAAAACGCCTCCGGCTTTTGCAGGCCGACGCTGCCGGCAATGTAGTTGTGGCACCGCTTGAACGTGAACAGAAGATTTTCGCCGGTGGCGGCGCGGAGATGCTCACGAGAGGGTGCGTCGGCTTTCTTCGCTCCTTGCGCCGGAATGTCGATGGACTCGATGAAAGCGTGCTCGCCCTTGTCGGCGGTTTTGAAAAAGCAATCGCGGTCGATCCCGTTCGTCCACATGCCGTGCTGACAATTGAGCGACGCGGCCATGTAGGATTTGAGCTGTCCGATGCCTTCGGTGGTGCTCTCTCGCTTGGTTCCTTCGCGCTTCGTTTCGATGATGACCTGGATGTTGCTCTGATTGTGAGCCGCATCCGGCGCGAAGATCGCAAGGTCCACTTTCTTTGTCGCCGAACCGACTTTGATTTTGAATTCCACTTCCACCTGCTCCCGTGCGTAACCGTATTCGAGGACGAGGCTCATCTCGACGTTCTGCCGGACATATTCCTCGGGCGTGTCGTTCATCAGCCTTCCGGTGATGAAGTCCACGATTTTGCCGTCGGGGATGACTTTCAGCGCAGCGGCGGCGACTCCTGCACGACGGCGGATTCATCTTCCGTCAAGCCGGGTTTGGGACGGTTGGTTGCCATATTTATGTAAGAGAGGTCGCCGGGAAGACGATGTCGCAGGCAGAGTGAATTCCTTGAGGCGGGTGCGACGGATTTGGGAAATCGAGCGGCACGTTGACGAGGGCTGCGACGGGAGTCACGCGCGATTCGGCGATCGACGGGCGATCGCACAGCGGCGCATCACTCCGTCGCTGGCTTTCGCTTGGGGCCGATGATGAGTTTGATCACTTCCCAGCGGTTCTCCTCTAGTTTGGTGCGGGTGCCTCGGACGAGGTCGCCGACTTGCACGTCTTGGATCGTGGCGGGGTGGCCGGTGGCTTTTTCCACGGTGGCATAGTCGGCCAGCAGGTGGAGGTGTGCTTTGCCGTCCTTGGTTTTGATGGTGAAGGTTTTTGCGCGGACATCGACGGCGGCGACGGTGCCTTGGAAGGGGAGGCGGCGGAGGGCGACGGCTTTCTTGGCGCCTTCGATGGGCGGGGGTGGCGGGCTCTGCGCAGAGAGCGGCGCTGCGCTGAGGGCGAGGGTGGCGGCGAGGAGGATCGGCAGGGCCTTCATGGGGGAAGAGCTACAAGGCGAGATGGCCGAGGGCGAGCAGGCCGTAGAAGGTGTATTCGGCGTCGAGATGGTCGTCGGCCCAGTGGCCGTGGAAGCCGCCTTCGGCGCTCCAGAGGGTGTCGATGAAATCCAAGCAACGCTCGCGGAT
>JBGSYE010000325.1:0-3553 GCA_041751075.1 Chthoniobacteraceae bacterium | reverse complement strand
GTGAAGCCGGCGATGATGATCGTGTTCGAGGAGTCCCGGAGGAAACCTGCGACCTGGTCGATCTTGCCCCGCTCGCCGCTGCCGATGCTGAAGCTATCGAAGCCAAAATAAATGGGATCGAAGCGATTGCGATCCACGTTGCTGCCGAGGAAGGAGACGCCCTCCTGACGATCGGCGAGCGGGATGCCGGTCACGCTATCGCCATCGGCCCCGTAGCCGTCGCCGCTGCCGCCGCCGCGTTTGCCGGTGGCGCAGCCCGCGAGTGAGACGGCGAGGATGGCGATGAAGGTCGGGAGGAGGCGGGTCATTTTCATGGAGAATTCAGGTTTCGGGTTTTCAGGGTTTCAGCGTTCGCTCAATCAGCGCGACCAAGTGGGCTCGGAGATTTTCCCCAGACCGCTGACCAGCGTGGTCTTTCGGCCGGTCTGCGTGTCGAGGAGGATGAGCGCGCTGCCAGTGGAGTAGAGGAGGTGCCGCGAATCCGCGCCCCACACGGGATCCTGCCCTGTGCCGACGATGCGGGAGCCGCCCGCGTCGAGGTTGTGGATGGCAATTTCAAAGCCGCTCCCTCCGCGGGTGTTGAAGGCGATCTTCTTTCCGTCGGGCGACCAGTTGGGCTCGGTATTGTAGCTGTGTCCGGTCGCGAGGGGACGTCCGGAGCCGCCGCTCGCGGAGATGCGAAAGAGCCGCGGGCCGCCCCGGTCGTCGCTGGAATAAACGATCTCGCCGCCGTCGGGCGACCAGGTGGGAGAGCTTTCGACACCCGCGGTGCGGGTGAGCCGTCGCGCGCCGCCGCCGCCGCTGCCGGTCACGTAGAGTTCGGGGTTGCCGTCCTTGCTCAGCGTCACCGCGAGGCGTCCGCCATCGGGTGAAAATGCGGCGCCGGAATTAGTGCCGGGATACTTGATGATGCGGGTGCGCGCCCCGCTGCGGAGGTCGATCTCGTACACGTCGGCGTAGCCGCTCTTGTAGCCGGTATAGACGAGCGTCGTGCCATCCGCGCTGAGGCTCGGCGCGACGCTGATGCTGGCGTCCGCGGTGAGCTGCTTCACATTCGAGCCGTCGGCATCGGCGGTGTAGATCTCCTTCTTCCCGGTGCGCGTCCCGACGAAGGCGATGGTGGTGCTGGCGAAGCCTTTATTGCCGGTGAGCGTCGCGATGATCTCGTCAGCAAAGGCATGCACGCGCCCGCGCGCCGAACCACTGAAGGACTGGCTGAGGACATTGCGTCCGCTGCGTTCAACGACGCTGCCGGCGAGGGAGCTGCCGCTCATCGTTCCGCTCGCGACGAAGGTTGCGCTGCCCACTGGCGCGATGGTGAAGTAGCCGGAGAGCGTGAGATCGTTCTGCAGGATCTTCGCTTCGGCGGCGGGCAGGCCGGAGACGGCGATGGCGAGCTTGTCGGCTTTGCTGATCGTGATCGTCGGCGCCTCCTGCGCGCGAGCGAGCGGCGCGCTGACGAGGAGGATGAACGCGAGGAGTTTTTTCATGAAGGCGCGGAAGCTAGCGGAGGCGGACGGGGAAAGGGAAGTAGTCTGTGGCGCGAAGTCTGTCGGCCTCTGGCTCCCAGGCGCAGACGCGGCGCGAGCCCTCCGAAAAAACGAGGTCATTCTGAGTGGAGCATCGCGGTGGTGGCGTAGCAGTGGCGCGCTTCTTCCCACACACCATCTACGGCGCGCTTGCGGCCTTCGGCAGATGCTCGACGCAGTACTCGTGGCCATCTTTCGACACTCGGAACTCCAGATGCGGCTCGTCGATCTCGGTGCGATTGCAGACTTCGCAGCGGTGGAGCGCCTCGTCGGTCACTTCACTCCGCTGGCTCTCGAAGCGCTGGCGCCGCGAGCCCACCTCGCGGCGTTGCGCGGCTTCGGCGAGGATGTCTCGTCCGAAGAAGACGATGTAGTTCGCGAGCGCGGCGATGACCGCAAACAGGTAGGAGGCCGAAGCGCCGAGGAGCCCGATGAAAAGCAGCGCGCCGTAGATCCACGCGAGCCACTTCACCTTCACCGGGAGCACGAGCATGAAGTAGATCTGCATCTCGGGATAGAACCGCGCGAAGGCAAAGAAAAGCGAGGAGTTCAGCATGAAGGCCGAAAAATCGGCCCGGAAAAAGAAGGCTGCGATGGTGGTGCCGATCATTCCGAGGAAGTAGAAGACATTCACCTTGAAGCTGCCCATCGCCTCCTCGAGGCCCTCGCCCAGCCACCAGAGATACCACACGTAGAGCAGTGCAAAGAACCAGTCCGCGATCGGCCCGCCCACTTGCGGGATGAAAACGTATGTCACCAGGCGCCACACTTCGCCGGCGAGCACCGCCTGCGGCACCAGGCGCAGGGTGTCCAGCCAGCCCGGGTTCACCTTATACAGGATGAAGACGAGCGCGTTGAAGCCCGCGACGATGCGCAGGAGATTGGGAATGGCGAGATGGCCGAAGCGGGACTCGGCGCGGTCGATCCACGTCATGAGGAGGGCGACACTCGGAGAGCGGCGTGGAAAGTGAAAGGGGAAAGTGGCGGAGTGGGAAGGCAGAGGATCGTCCTCGTCCTCGTCCTCGAAAATCGGCGCGGGGCGACCGCGGCGGCGCGCTGAAGCCAGCACCCGCGGATCGGTACGATGCACCTTGCCCATAGCAGGGAATTGCCGAATCGAGCACGAGGACGAGGACGAGCCGCCGCCTTTCCACTTTCCACTTCCCCTTTCCACCCACCGCCCTAGCTTCGCCGATCGTGCTCGGCGCCACTCCTCTCAAACAAACTCCTCTCCACGCCGAGCACGTCCGCCTCGGCGCGCGGATGGTGAATTTCGGCGGCTGGTCCATGCCGGTGCAGTACAGCGGCATCATCGACGAGCATCATGCGGTGCGCGCGGCCCTCGGCATCTTCGACATCTCGCACATGGGCCAGTTTTTTGTGGAAGGCGCGGCGGCTCGCGATTGGTTGAACCGGCTGCTGAGCAACAACGTCGAGCGGCTCGAGGTGGGCGAATGCCAGTACACCTTTCTGCTCAACGAACGCGGCGGCGTCATCGACGATCTCATCGTCTATCGCCTCGACGCCCAGCGCTGGCTGCTCGTCGTCAACGCCGCGAAGATCGACGAGGACTTTGCGTGGATGCAGGCACGGCTCGACGGCGGGCTCGGCTTCGTCGATGCGAGCGAGGAGTACGCGGGCTTCGCGGTCCAGGGGCCGCGCTCCGCGCAGCTCTTCGACGCTTTCTTCGGAGGCCAGCACCGGCAGCCGGCGCGCAATGAAATCCTGCGCATCGACATCGACGGCGAGCCCTACTTCATCGCGCGCACCGGCTACACCGGCGAGGATGGCTTCGAGGTCTTCTGCGTCGCGGATCGCGCGGTGCGGGCCTGGCGCGACATCCTGGAGCGCGGGGGGGAATTGGGGATCAAGCCGTGCGGCCTCGGCGCGCGCGACACCCTGCGCCTCGAGATGTGCTATCCGCTCAATGGCGCCGACCTCTCGCCAGAGACCACCCCGATCGAGGCCGGCCTCAGCATCTTCGTGGACCTCGGCAAGCCCGACTTCATCGGCCGCGAGGCGCT
>JBGSYE010000324.1:0-2940 GCA_041751075.1 Chthoniobacteraceae bacterium | reverse complement strand
GCGGCGAATGATGAAGACAACGATCTCGCCCGGCTTCTCTGGCGGCGGTTGGGGTTCGGTGTCCATGATGCAAATCGTCGGCTCAACCCGCGCACTTCTGCAAGCCGCGTGCTCGCCCGCGACACACCTCCGCTTCAGCCTTTCCCTGCATCCGCACGCACGCTCGAGGCCGTGGGCGAGGGCCGCGGAACCTGCCGCATTACTGCCGAAAGCCGAAGCGAAAAGCTGATCAATCTCTGCCAGGGCGCCAGCGTGCCTCTCGCTTCCATCGGCAGGATGCTGATGGTCTCCCATCACTCGCGGGAAACGTCCAGTCCGTGTGACAATCTGTGACAAAATCTACCGAACCAAACCGAACTGGATGACGCGAAAAATCAATTTACTCTGATGGACCGCATCAAATAGCGCGGTTTGTATCGGTTTGAGCGGGTTCGACTCCCCTCGCCTCCACCATTTTTACTCTGTAGAACCTGGATCAGGTTTAGGGTTCTGAAGAAGTGGACTCGTGAAGGACCCGGTTCGCTCCCGCCCTAGCGGGAATCCGCAAAATCTTCCCCGCGCTGGCGCCCGCAGCCGCCGGGCGGTCTGCGAAGTCCCGCATCACATTCCTGTCGTGAATGCGCGGGCCTACTACCGCAGCCTGTTGCGCCAAGGAATGGCTGCTCGCTTCCGTTTTCTACGCACATCACTCTTTCCCTTGCCAACCTATCCACCCATCGCAGCATGAGCATTCCCTGGAACCATCGATTCATCCTGGCGGTGGTCTGCGCCCTTGCATTGAGCGGAGCCACGCACGCCGCCGACACTCCGGAACCGCGCGCGGCGTCGTCGCAGGCGGAGGTGGCGCGGCCCACGGGCGCCTACGCGCTGATGACACTGAAGATCGACGGGCTTCCGGTCCGGCCAGCCGACTGGCCGATCTTCGTGCCATTCCGGGAAAACGTGGGACGCGTGAGCCATCCAGTCGGCATCACGCGCGACGGCGGCCGTCTCGAGCGCAGCGGCGATACGATCGCCGGCACGTTCGAAGTCTCTCTTCCGCCAGCCGAGCGCAAAGGCCCAACTCATCACGCTCAGGCAAAGCTCGATCTCAGCGTGAACGGCGCGTCGGTGACAGGCAAATGCACTGTCGGCGAAAGTTCGCACGAGGTGACCGGAACGTGGAGGACCGAAGCTGAGCTGAACGCGGCCAATTCGCTGGATCCCAAGGCGGTCTGGCCGATGTGGATCGGCCCGGTAAACGGCGGCACGTGCGCGACTGACACCGGTGTGCAACTCGTCGATTCCCTCGCGAACGCGCGGCTGGTGTGGCGCAGCGAGGCGCCGATCGGCAACAACATGGGATCGATCAACCGCTTCATGGGCAACCTCGCTTCGTCCACCGGCATTCGCACCAGCGGCCAGAGCTCTTCGCCGGTCCATGGCGGGGGATTGATCTTCCTCCACCAGCGTGTGCCGGCTGGCGCCGAGTTTGGGTGGAAGGTCGGGCACACCGGCACGAGCGAAGAAGAGGTCAAGGCTGCCGGCTTCGACGAGCTGCCGTGGTACGCGATGGAGAAGCACCGGCTGAAGGCGCGCGAACAGGTGATCGCCATCGATGCGGTGACCGGCAAGACCATTTGGATCAGCACGCTGCCGATCGAGGCGCCGAACATCCAGCATCACAAAGACCGTGGCGGCGACCGCACGCCCGCGTATGCCGATGGCAGGCTGCTCGGTCTGGCGTACAACGGCCAATTGTTCTGCGTCGATGCAAAGACGGGAGAGTTGCTGTGGCGGAACGATTCGCCGGGACGGATGGACAACCCCGCGCTCGCCGTCGCTGGCAACGTGGTGATCGCGCCGGCGAAGCCGAAGGACGGTCTCCGGGGATTCGCGTGGGCCGCTTTTGACATCGCCACCGGCAAGCTGCTCTGGACGGCGCCGCAAATCGGCTCCAGTAACTCGGTCAACATCATCCGACGCGGCGGAAAGCACTACGCATTGGTGCCGACCTCCGATCAGCCCTACGGCCACGGCGGAACCGAAGGCAAGGTCACGCTCTACTGCATCGAAGCCGAAACCGGCACCGTCGTCTGGTCAATGCCCTTCGCGATGGCTTCAAACCGGCTGGGCATTGCTGCGATCGAAAACCTGAAGGTCACCTTCGAATTCAAGCCCGCATTCGACCCCGACAAGGCGCCACGCGGAAACAAATACATCGAAGGACTGGTCTGCGGCTATCGACTCCATGACGACAAGGCCGAGCGTTTGTGGGAGGTCGAAACCGACCTCGTCCGCGATTCGCAGCCGCTGATCATGCACGACGGTCGCTACGTGGTGGCCATCGGCAGCGGCTACAGCGACAGCAAGGATCTGCACAAGGTGATCGACGCCGAGACCGGCAAGGTGGTTTCCAGCGCGACCGGCGTTGGGCCGCAGAATGGCGGTTACGTTCAGGCGATGGGCGATCTGGCGCTGGTCCGCCGCGATGGCACGCACGGGCGCATCGAGTTCGCCGCCTACGAGGTCGACCCGCAGGGGCGGATCAGGCCTCTGCCACCCGAGCAATGGGCGCCGCCTGGCCCCCACACCACCAGCTACCACCACCCCGCGATGTATCCGTTGCTGGATGGGAGAATGTATGTCCGCCAGGCCGACGGCATCTATTGCTACGACCTCCGGAAGACTGGCTCCGCACGCTGACTCCGGAGTGGAGACATGGATTCTTCGAGTTCGATCGCGGGTGCCGAGAGCTGGGCTCTCCGCACACCTGACATGAAAAACATCCTCCACCTCCCGCTCCTCGTTCTCCTCATACTCGGCTCGCCATTTCGCGCCGACGCCGCGCAGCAAATCACCGCGCTTGCGCCGGGCGGGCTGGCGGTGATCGCCGGCACGCCTTCGTCGGCGACGCCGATGGAGATCGCCAAAGAAGGGCGCTGGCTGGTGCTGCACCTC
>JBGSYE010000323.1:0-1691 GCA_041751075.1 Chthoniobacteraceae bacterium | reverse complement strand
GTTCCTTGGCGACGTGGCGCGGGATGTAGATCGGGCGGGGCTTCACCGCAGGCTCGGCGGGGATGGGCGCTGGAGGTGGGGCCGGGGATTCGGCGGCGGGAGCCGGCGCCGGCGGCTCGACCACCGGTTCAGCTTTCTCCGCGGCGGGAACTTCGTCCTCTGCCGCCTCGGGCTTTTTGCCGGCCCGCTTTGCCTTCGGCCTGGCGGGTTTGTCCGGCGAAGCTTTCGCTTTCGTGGTCCGCTTCTTCACGGTCTTTTTGGGTTCTTCCTCTTCCTCGAGGAGTGAGTTGTCTGCAGGCTCGGACATAAGGGGGTTCACCCATGCTGACGGCGGCTCACATGCCGCGGTCGCGGGAAATAGAATTGGGGATGGAGTGGTGTGAGACGAAACGCACGAGGTGCGTGAGTCAGCCGTTTCGGGGTTTCTTGAAAACCTGCACGACTCCGAAGAAGGGAGCCGCCACCGGGAGCGCGGTCTGATGTGTCGGAAACTGCGCGAAGCCGCGCCGGGCGTCAACAGGGTTTTTTCGCGAATCCAGGCAGGGGTGCTCGGGAAGGTCTTCCACACTAGCTGAACCGCTTGAATCACGGACAAGGCGTTACTCTTACTTCTTGCTCTTGCCTTCCAAGGACCACTTCATCACCCCATGAAAATCCTCTGGATTCATGGCATCGGTCATCAGGAGGTCGATCTCTCGTGGCAGCCTCACTGGGAGCGCAATATCGGCGACGGACTGAAACGCTGGAATCCGCGACTCAAACTGCAATTCGAATTCCTGAAATACGACAAGCATTTCGCCGACACGTCGCAAGCCCGGAAAGAGCGCGCGATACACTCGGGTCGCGCGCTGCCGCAGCCCTCCGCAAAACGTCGAGGAGGTCGGAAAGCGAAGGGCGCCCAAACCTCCGGGAAGATTGCGTCGATCATACTTGCCGAGCTCGAGCGCCAGACGCGAGTGCGCCGCGACCGCTCAGTCCTTCCGGGCCAGCCTGGCAGATCGAAGAATCTGCCGGTGTTGAAGGCCCAAGCGGCTGAAATGTTCGCTTTACGCGACGGACTCCGGCCTCCTAACTGACTGCATGAAGCCGTCGTGCAATTGCTTCGCGCTGTGAATGAAAACACAGGACATCCCACCACCCGGACGGTTCAGGAATGCCATGGGATCCTTATGTGGAGAAGGGCGCTCGGCGTCGCCGGGCCAGACCGGCGGGGCGATTGATTTTGCAGCAACAAGCAATCCCCGAAACCCATGAACATCCCAGACTCCGCCATCGGTCTCGCGCAGAAGTTTCTCACCAAATCCGGCGCGGGCGTGATTACCAATCCGGGCAGCCTCGATCCGCAGACGGTCGGGCTGCTCGAAAGTGTGCTCGACGAACGCAACGCCGAACTCAGCTCGAAGCATCGAGCGAAGATCCTCGGCGGGGACGGGCGGCGAAAGCTGACGGCATATCTGCAACTGGTCGCAAAAGATCATGGGATCGATCCGGGGACGATCGATGGGCTCTGGGGGCCGGGTACGCAGAATGCCTACGACGACCTCGTGTATTTCGACACGCACGGCACGCTCCCGCCGACGTGGCGCGACGAGGTGCCGTCGGCCGCGAATCCGCATCACTGGCCTGCGGAGAAGGAGTCGAAGCTGATGGATTTCTATGGGCCCGTGGGAAAGAACCAGACCACGATCACG
>JBGSYE010000322.1:0-7404 GCA_041751075.1 Chthoniobacteraceae bacterium | reverse complement strand
CCAGCGTGGTACGCCTCGCGCTTCATCGCCTCGAACTCCGCTTCGGTGAACATCCTCACGGGCTTCTTCCCGGCGAGGAAGACGGCCTTCGGCGAAGCGTGCAACTGGATGGGCTTAACTACCGGCATTGGGTTCAGCGGCTCCTCCGTCGATGGTGATTTCCTCCGCCTCCTCGAGGCGGCGGACGATCGCGATGATGCGATCCTGCGCCGCTTCGACATCCTTCGGCCTCGGCGGTGCGAGGATTTCGATCTCCTCCTTGAGCGTTTCCGCGGCCCGCTTGGACATCGTGCCGAGGATGGCCTTCACGACCTGAGGCTTCATCGACTTGAGCGCGATCGGCAGGTCCGCGGAATCGACCTCGCGCATGACCCGCGAGAGATCCTGCGGCGAGATGCGGGTGATGTCTTCGAAGCTGAAAACCTTTCGCCGGATCGCCGCGCCGAGCGGTGCATTGCGCGCCTCGATCTTGGTGAGCAGCGTTTTGCGGAGCTCCTTGTCGAGGGCGTTGAGAATGTCGGCGCAGGACTTCACGCCGCCGCCGCGATGCAGGCCCTGCTGCATCGTCTTCCGGTCGATGCGACTGTTCAGCTTGCTGGCGATCTTGTGAATGCTGTCCGTGGAGGTCGGCTCCATCCCGCCGAGACGCTCGACCACCTCTTCGCGCAAGGCGTCCGGCAGCATCTGCAGCACCTCCGCGGCCTTGGCCGTGTCCATGCAGGAGACGATGAAGGCGATCGTCTGCGGTTGCTCGGTCTTCATCAGATTCACGAGCTGGCGGCCTTCCATCTGGCGAATCTCCTCGCCGGCTTGATTCGGCCCATCGCTCGCGCATCGGCTCAGGATCGCCGTCGCCGCGTAGTCGCCCTTGGCCTTTGCCAGCACGGTCTGGGCAAACGAAACGCCGCCCAGCTCGGCGTCGAGTCCGGTGCAGATCACGTCGGTGAATTCCTTCATCAGCTCCTCGCGCAGGGAAGCCTCGATCATCGGCATCGCCGCGATCTCGCGGCAGATCTGCTCGAGCAGCGTGATCTCGAAACTGCTCATCACCTCGGCAGCCGCATCGGGCCCGATGGTGATGAGCAGCGCCGCGATCTTCTGCACCCTGCTGAGTCGGAAGTATTCGATGGGCATCTCAGTTCGGCCCTCCTCCGGCCATCCATTCGCGCAGCGCGGCGCCGACGTTGCCGGGCTTCTGGCGGATCATTTCGTTCAGCATATCCACCGAGACCGGACGGGGAACGGCGCCACCCGCCTGGGCCTTCTCCGGCGACAGGATTTCGATCGGGATTTCGTCCGGCTTTGCCTTCTTCACCATGCGCAGGAAAAGAACGACGAGGGCCACGGCGACCAGCACGGCGAGGCCGTTTTTGAGCAGGTCGGTATTGCCCATGACGAAATCCATCGCGCCCTTCGCTTCCACCGGCGCGCTCTGAAAGGCGACCTCCTCGAGCGTCACGATCTTCGCCACTTCCTTCTCGTCCGCCGCCTTCACGCCGAGCGCGTTCACCACCATCTTGCGCAGCGCATCGAGCTCCGTCGCCGGTCGCGGCTCGGCCTTGGCGGCCACAAAAACCGCGGCGGAAATGCGCGAGACCGTGCCCGGTGCGCGCACCGCATTAGTGATCACCCGATTGATCTCGTAGCTCAGCGTCCTGCTCTTGCGGATCTGCTCGCTGTTCTTGCCGGAGGCGCTTTTGCCGCTCGATTCCGTCGCGCTCTGGCCGGGCACATTCGCCGCGGTGCCGGCGGCGCCGCCCTGGCTCGGGTCGGTCTCATTGGTCAGTGTGCTGTCCTCCTCCGTGGTTTCGTTGCGGATCACCTGCGCATCCGGGTCGTATTTCTCCTCCGTGCGGGTGGTGCTCTCGACATCGAGATCTGCGGAGACGCGCACGACTGCGCTACCGGGTCCGAGCACGGTGGCGAGCATCGTCTCGACCTTGTTGGCAAAGTAATCCTCCACGCTTTTGCGCAGCTTCATCTGGCTCGAAGCGGTGCCGAGCTGCGGGTCATCCTTGAGCCCGTCGGTGAGCACATTTCCGCGATGATCGACCACGGCCACGTCGTCGGCGCGCAAGCCCTCGACGGCATTCGCCACGAGGAAGCGGATCGAATTCACCGACGGCGTGCTGATGTTTCCCTCGATGAAAACGGACGCCGTGGGCTTCGCTTTCACGTCGGAGAAGAGCAGTCGATTCTCCGGCACGACGATGAGCACCCGCGCCGAACTCACCCCCTGGAGCTGCGAGATGGTGCGGGAAAGTTCGCCCTGCAAAGCACGCGCGTAATTGGTGCGCTGCACGAAATCGCTGATCCCGAAGTTTGCGCGATCGAAGATCTCGAATCCGACTCCTTCGCCCGCCGGCACGCCTTTCGACGCGAGCTGTAGGCGCAGGGTGTGGACTTTGTCCGACGGCACGTAGATCGCACTGCCGCTGCCGCGCAATTCGTACTGCACGCCGGCGGCCTGCACTGCCTCGGCGACCTCGGCCGCGTCCTTCTCGCTCAGCTTCCCGTAGAGGAGCTGCATGTCGGGCTGGTGCGACCAGACGACGAGCCCGATGAGCCCGGCGACGACGCCCAGGGTCGCGACCGAGATGGTCACACGCTGGTTCAGCCCGAGCTGTTTCCAGAGCTGTTTGAGTTGTTCGAGGAATGCTTTCATCCGCGTCGCTTAGGAGCTGGGGAACGGCGCGGCGTCAGACCTGCATCCGCATGATCTCCTGGTATCCCTCGACCAGCTTGTTGCGCACTTCGACCATGAGGGAGAAGGCCACGCTGGCCTCCTGCATCGCGATCATTGCCTGGTGGAGGTTGTCGGTTTCTCCGGTGAAAAGTTTCGTCTTCTCCGCGTCCGCGGCCTGCATCTTCCCGTTCACCGCCGAGACAGCGCTGTCGAGCAGGTTGTCGAACTTGGCCTTGCCCGCCGGCCCAGCCATCTGCAGGCCGCCGATGCCTTCCGCGGGATTGGTCTCGCCCGTCTGTCCGGGGCCTTTGTTGCGCGCGGAATCGTAGAGCTGCTGTAGCTCGAGGGGCTGCGGGACGGGGAGCGATCCGATCTTCATGGGTCATCAAAAAAAATCAGCGGCCAATGGTGAGCGCCTTGGCCGCCATCTGGCGGGCATTGCGGGCGACGGCGAGATTCGCCTCGTAAGCGCGCGAGGCGGTGAGCAGGTCCACCATTTCCATGGCCACATTCACATTGGGCATCTGCACGTAACCGTCGGCATTCGCGTGCGGATGCTGCGGCTGATACACGAGTTCGCCCTGCGCCGGGTCGTTGGTGATCCCGTCGATCTTCACTCCGCCTATACTCGCGTCGGCGCCGAGCAACGCCTCAAAGGAGACGACCTTCCGCCGATACGCCTGCCCGTCGGTGTCGCGCGTGGTATGCGCGTTGGCGATGTTTTGCGCGACCACATCCATGCGGACTTTTTCCGCATTGAGCGCGCTGGCCGTGGCCTGGATGCCGGAGAGGAAGTTCATGGGTGTCAGAGGTTGCGGCCAGTGATGGCCAGGCGGAGTTGCTTGAGCGAGCCGCTGACGAAATCCGCGAGCGCGTCGAATTCCGCGGCGTTCTTGCTCAGCGCCATCATCTCCTTGTCCATGTCCACATTGTTGCCGTCCTTCCGCTGACTGGAGATGGTGAGATCCTGAACGAAATCCGGGATGACGACGGACTTCGCATCGCCGGAGCGAATGCGCGAGGCCAGCTCGTGCGCGAATTCCTTCGGGAGATCGACGCGCTTGTAACCGGGCGTCTCGATATTCGCGAGATTCGTCGCCACCGCCTCATGCCGCCGCACCGCCACATCGAGGAGCTGTTTGGTGGCCTGATAGTTTGAGCTGGAGAATAACTGCTCGATCACGAGGGGCAGGCATAGCAACGCGAGTGCCACCACGGGCCGCCGCCGCGGGTCTTTCGTACAGCGCAGGCAACCGGCAAAAACGACCCGGCAAAAGGTACCGCGGCAACGGAAATTCCAGGAGCCAGAGCCCAAACTCCGGGTAAGCGCCAGGATTGCGGGATCAATTCTCACCCCCCCTTGGAAGACTCACCACACCGGAGCGCTGCCGTAGGCGCCGCTCTACTTCGGATCCATGCTTTCGAGCGGTCTTCACGGCTTCGTGCAGCGTGGCTGCGCCCTCTTCCCTTGCGGCGATGCGCGCGGCTTCGGCCTCCTGCTTCAGTACCCAGAATTGCTCGCGCAAACGCTCGCGCTCTATTTCCCGCGCAGCGCGGCCTTGATCGTGGCCCGGAGGACCGCTGAGGAAGGGATCGCGGCGGCAATGGCGGACAGGCGTTCACGCAACGGGGCGCTGGAACTCGATCTGGCTGCCTGCAACGATTTCCTGCCTGCCGATGGATTTCCCCGCGATGAGGTAGGAATCCGCCGGGTCGAACCGCAGAAACCATTCGCGTCCCCGCGCTCCCAGGACGGCATGAACAGTATCAAAGCCGCGCCTTCGGAGTCGAAGATCTCGAAGCCATACGGGCTGGCATCCGGCGGTCTTTGCGGAGGCTCGGCGACGGGTGGGAAGAGTTCCTCGCGCCGGGGCACGGGGTAGTCCGCGGGCTCGTCGCGCCGCAGACCGAGCATCAGCGGAAAGCCACTGTACGTCACCATGTAGAGCGGCGGCGAGCCGCCTGCCTGCGGGCAGACTTTCACCGCGGCACCGTGGCGTCCGGTGAGGAAAAGCTCATAACCTTCGTCCGGCACAGCATCCCACCCCTCCTTGTGCCGCGCGACATCCGCCCGGCGGTGCAACTCGTAGAATGCGCGCGAAATCGACGCCGGATCGAGCAGTTGCTTCACGAGTTGCGCGCCCGACATTTTCTCAAAGGGCGCCTGGTAAGGATCGTGAGGTGGGGTGCCGAGGGTCACACGCGCGCCGCCGACCATGAGTGCGATGCCGATCAGAGCATTGGCGAGGAGCCTGATACAAGATTCGCGGACGCTCAAGACACACGATTCCATGGCGCATTTCCGCCCGCCCGGGACGGTGGACTTCGATTCTCTCATAAGACGAGGAGTGAACCAATCTGCCGGTCATGTAAGGCCCGCGGCGCGTGCAGCGCAATGGGGAAACCGTCCTGCGCGCCGCCTCCGCACCGATGGCATCGGTCCGCTCGGGCATTGCCGCTCCAGCGAGCCCCGCGTATCTACAGCGCGCATGTCTTCCATCGTCAAAGCCCTGCGCCTGCTCGCGGATGAAACGCGGCTGCGGCTGCTGCTTCTTTTGCAAAAGGAGGAACTCTCGGTCGCAGAATTGCAGGACGTGCTCGGCATGGGGCAGTCGCGCATCTCGATGCATCTCGGGCAGCTCCGCAAGGCGGGCCTGGTGCGCGATCGGCGCGCGGGGAAGCACATCTACTACACGCTCAACGCCGATCCGGCGCACGAGCAGCTCACCTCGGTGATCGCCGCAAGCGCGAAGGAGCTGCCCGATGCGGCGCGTGATCAGCGGGCGCTGGCCCTCGTGCTGCGCAAACGGCAGGACACGGCGCGCGAGTACTTCAATCAGCTCGCGGGAAAATTTGGCCGCGCGTATTGCCCTGGGCGCACCTGGGAAGGCGTCGCGCATCTGCTCTTCGCGCTCACGCCACCGCTCGTCATCGCCGATCTCGGCGCGGGTGAAGGCACGCTCTCGCAGCTCCTCGCCAAGCGCGCGAAGAAGGTCATCGCCGTGGATAACTCGGAGAAGATGGTCGAATTCGGCGCCGACCTCGCGGCGAAGCATGGTTTCGACAATCTGGAGTTCCGCCGCGGCGACATCGAAGACCCGCCGATCCCCGCCGGCACCGTGGATCTCGCACTACTCAGCCAGGCGCTGCACCACGCCGCCAGTCCGGCGCGCGCAGTCGCGGCGGCGCATCGCATTTTGAAGAACGGCGGGAGGGTCGCGATCCTCGATCTCCTCGCGCATCAGTTTGAAAAAGCGCGCGAACTTTATGCCGACACCTGGCTCGGCTTCACCGAGGCCCAGCTCCACGAGTGGCTTGAGGAGGCCGGCTTCACGGACATCGACGTGAGCGTCGTCGCGCGCGATCCGCAGAATGCGCAATTCCAAGTCGTGCTCGCGACGGGCGTGAAGTGACCGGTCAGGCGAGAGCCGGCTGCCGGCGTTTTGGTTCTGCGTAACGACCCACGTTCAGTCTTCGGCGCGGTCGCCGGCGGGGCACATCTTCACGAGCTACGGATCGACCTGGCCGAGGACTTCGACCAGATCGGTCTGCGCGGCCATGACGGCGTGGATGTCCTTATAGACACCCGGCACTTCGTCGAGGCCGGCGGAGAGCAGCTCGACGCCGCGCTCGGCGAGCAGCTTCCTGGTCGCGCTCCAGGTGAAAGACTGCGTCGCCTTGGTGCGGCTCATCACGCAGCCCGCCGAGGAGGAGGAAGGGAATAGCGGGGGTCGGCGGGCGGGCGAGCCGCCGTGCGACGCGCTGTTGAGCGACTCGGGCGAACCCTTGCCGCGCCCGACGTAGCCAGGCGACGCCGTCGAGCCGGAGATGATCCCGAGCACGCCGGCGCCCGCGGGCGTCGCGCCCTTGCGATGCACGATGACTTCGCGCTCTTCGCCATTCACGACGTGGCACTCTTTCCACGCGAAGTTGTGATGGTTCTCGATGTCGAGCACGCGGTGCGCGCCAAGCTTGCGGCCGATGTGGTGGTGGATGAGCGCGTGATTCGCCGCGGCGTAGCGGCCCATCAAGTTCATGGCGGCCCAGTATTCCTGGCCGTCAGCATCATCGAGGGACAGCCACGCAAGGTGCTTGAGTTCCTTCGGCAAGTGCTCGTGGCGGGCCATCGCGCGCTTGCTGTAGTAGTCGCACACCTGCGCGCCCGTGCCGCGCGAACCCGAGTGCGTGAGCAGCGCGAGGTATTCGCCCGGCTCAAGGCCGAGATCGTTTTGCTCGACCGTGAACGCGCCGAATTCGACGAAGTGGTTGCCGCTTCCGCTCGTGCCGAGCTGCTTCCACGCTTTGTCGTGGAGGCGCTGCGTCACGGGCGAGACGGTCCAGTCTTCGTCCATCACCTCATGCTCGCGGCGATCCTCGAACTCGCAACCCATGCCGAAGCGCGTCTCGCTCTCGATGAGGTTCGCCGGGCGGTCGCGCTGGCCGGCGAGGGTGTTCGCCTTGCGATCATAGACGGTCAGCTTCATGCGGCACGCGATGTCCACGCCGACGGCGTAAGGAACGCCATGCGCGGAAGCGCCTCCATCCAATCGCGGAGCGGTAACTGCGCAGCCGCCGGAGCGGCAATCCCGCGTTGTCCGTCGCGAGCACGCCGCCAATCGGCAGGCCGTAGCCGACGTGCGCATCCGGCATGAGCGCGCCCGCCACCGCCGAGGAGGCGGAGGGGAAAAGTGGTGGCTGGTGGACGGGCGAGACGGTCC
>JBGSYE010000321.1:0-3168 GCA_041751075.1 Chthoniobacteraceae bacterium | reverse complement strand
TGGATTTTGCGACGGGGCGGCGGCGGACGCTGGGGGCGGCGATCGCGGGGATCTCGCCAAATGGGCGGGTGGCGATTGGGTTGGATTTTCGTCGCATGTATCGGTGCCGGAAAGTCGTCGGCTATGCGCACGAGACGGCCGATGCCAGGGTGACGGCGCGACCGGAAGATGACGGGTTGTTTTTCCTCGATCTCACGACGGGCGAAGCGCGGCTGCTGCTTTCGGTCGCGGAGGTCTGTCGGCACCAACCGATCGCGCCGTCGGAGGGGCTGGCTTGGCTGGATCATGTGTGCTTCAACCCGAGCGGGGAGCGGCTCATGTTTATGTGTCGCGTGAAGCGGCAGGGCGGGTGGCACTCGTCGCTCTGGACAGTGAATGCGGATGGCTCTGACCTCGCGTGCCAGATCGGGTACGCGCATCGGATTTCGCACTTCGCGTGGCGGGATGAGGAGCGGTTGGTGATCTCGTGCGATGTGCTGGGGAAGAATGAGTTCGTGATTTTCACGGATGGGCGCGGGGATTTTGCGCGGTATCTGCCGGGGATCATGCCGCACGATGGGCACGCGAGTTTCTCTCTCGATGGGCGCTGGCTGGTCACGGATGCCTATCGGCGCGCGCCGGAATGGACGGCCTCGGTGATGGCGGTAGAGCTGGCGACGGAGCGGGTGGTGGACTTGGGCAGCTACGCGCAGCCGCCGCATTTCCAGGGGGATATTCGGTGCGATTTGCATCCGCGCTTCGATCGGGAAAGTCGGGCGGTGACGTTCGACTCGATCCACGAGGGATCGCGGCAGATCTACCGAGCGACTTTACCGGACTGAAAGCTGGCGCATCGCCTCGAACAGGACAATGCCGACGGCGGTCGAGAGATTCAGGCTGCGCGTGGCGGGGAGGATGGGGATGGTGAGGAGTTCGTCGCGATGGGCGGCGAGGAGGGGCTCGGGAAGGCCGCGACTTTCGCGCCCGAAGATGAGGCAATCGCCGGCCTCGAAGCGAGCATCCCAATAGGCGCGGTCGCTTTTCGTCGTGAGGAAAAACGTGCGCGTGCCGAGGGGCAGTGCGGCGAGGCAGGCGTCGAGCGAAGGCCAAACGCGCACATCGACTTGCCGCCAGTAGTCGAGGCCGGCGCGGCGGAGCTGGCGGTCGTCGATGGAAAAACCGAGCGGCTCGACGAGGTGCAGCCGCGAGCCGGTGGCAAGGCAGAGGCGGCCGATGTTCCCGGTGTTCGGGGGGATCTCGGGCTCGACGAGGACGATGTGGAACATAAAGAAAGCGCCTCGAGTTGCCTCGAGGCGCTTCCGGGATTTTGCGCTGTGGGGTGGGTCAGCTCGCCGAAGCGGCGAGATCGACATTCACGCGGCGACCACCGCGATCAAAGCGGACCTGGCCATCGACGAGCGCGAAAATGGTGTAGTCGCGCCCGAGGCCGACGTTGCGACCGGGAAGAAATTTCGTCCCGCGCTGCCGGATGATGATATTGCCGGCGATGACCGACTGGCTGCCGAATTTTTTGACGCCGAGGCGTTTGCTGACGCTGTCGCGGCCGTTCTTGACGCTGCCTTGTCCTTTTTTATGTGCCATTGGTGAGAGTGGATTAAAGGGTGATGCTTTTGATTCTGAGTTCGGTGATCTGCCGGCGATGGCCGACGGTGCGGTGGTAGCCTTTCCGTTTGCGATACTTATAGGCGCGGACCTTTTTCGCCTTCTTCTGGCCGAGGACTTCGGCGACAACCGAAGCGCCATCGAGGAAAGGAGCGCCAGACCGAACGTCGTCGCCCTCGGCGTGGAGGAGCACTTCGGAGAAAGTGGTCTCGTCGCCAGCCTCGACGGCGAGTTTTTCGACCTGAATGACGTCGCCGGGCGCGACGCGGTATTGTTTGCCGCCGGTTCTGATAATTGCGTATGCCATGAGAGAGTGAATGGGTTGGGACGAAAAGGGCGCGGAAACTGGCACGGCGCGCGCGGGGCGGCAAGAGGAATTTCGCGACAGAAGTTTTACGTGGGCGAGAAGATTAAACTTGCCAACGCGGTGGCGGCAGTGGAGAGGTTTGCGCCACGCGGGTATAGCTTAGTGGTAAAGCTCCAGCCTTCCAAGCTGGCTATGAGGGTTCGATTCCCTCTACCCGCTGTTGAAAACAAAAAAAGTCCTGACTCCTAACTAACCTTCTATGATGACTTCATTACTTAAAACCAAAACGTGGCTCTGTGTCGCGGCCATTCTCGGCCTGCTCGTAGCGCTGCCCACTGGCGCTCTTGCCCAACCCAGTGCCGACGCCATCGCGCGGCTCGCCGCTGCCTTGCCGCAGGGCGTGTCGCCTGACGACGCCACCGTCGAGCAACTTGCGGCCGCCGTTGCCGCAGCCTTGACCGCAGACGGCATCACTCCCGCCCTCGCTGGTGAGATTGTCGAGTATGCGCTCCGGCGCCCGGCCATCCAGGGCCTCGAAGGCGAGGCCATTGTGCAAGCTGTGCTGCTCGTTATGAATTCCGCTCTTGATGCAGCCCCCCCGGAACCGTCCTATGTCGATGCGATCACGATGGCGACCGTGTTCGTTGTCCCTGCTCTGGCGGTTGAAATCAATGCCGAGCGCGTTCGCCGAAATTTTCCGCCCTTGCCTAACGACCAGATTGACCGCATCGTTCGGCAACCTTTTGTCGGCAATCCGCCGGAAAACCGCTTGGCGCGTGAGGCTGCGAATCCGCCGCAGCAACAGGAGGACGAGGACGAGAACCAGGGTCAGCAACCGCCGGCGCAGCAGCCACCTGGAGCTTCGACCCCGACGCCGACCCCGACGCCCGCTCCTTCTGCGCTGCCCCCCCCACCGGTGGATCAGCCGATGACGCCGGTGCAGAATCCCGGCCCCACACTGGGGCTCACTAGCGCGTAGAGTCAGGGAATCGACTCATTGCAACGCCATTGCGGCTGCCCGGCCGCAATGGCGTTTTGCGTTCCCCACACTACTGATGAATTTCGCTCTTCAGGCGCTGCTCATCGTTGCGTTCCTTCTGATCGAGGTGCTCATCGGGGGAACCCGGCTTCTTTTCAGCGTGCCGACTTATTGCCTGCTAGGCGTCGCCGGATGTCTGAGCGTCGTCGCCCTGCGGCGTCCCGCGATGCCCGCTCGCGTCTCCTGTCTGGTGGCGATGGCGATTTTCGCCGGCTACCTT
>JBGSYE010000320.1:0-3186 GCA_041751075.1 Chthoniobacteraceae bacterium | reverse complement strand
GCGGCGATCGCGTCTGCTCCTCTCGCCCGGCTCGATTACGTGGAGATCGCGGACGGCGATACGCTGCGCCCGGTGCGTGCGGTCGGACGAAACACCGTCATGGCCCTCGCCGTCTTCTTCGGCAAAACGCGGCTCATCGACAACCTCGTGCTGAAATGACCCGCTACGACTTCGTCATCATCGGCAGCGGCATCGCCGGCCTCAGCTTTGCCCTGAAAGCCGCCGCGCATGGTCGCGTGGCGATCGTCACGAAGCGCAGCCGCTCCGAATCGAACACCAACTACGCGCAGGGCGGCATCGCCTGCGTGACCAGCGCGGAGGACACCTTCGAACTGCACATCCGCGACACCCTCGACGCAGGCGCCGGTCTTTGCGACGAGGGCGTCGTGCGGCGGATCGTGACCGATGGGCCGGCGCGCATCCAGGAGCTCATCGACATCGGAGTCCACTTCGACGAGCGCACCGACGGCTCGCACCAGCCGGAGTTGGCAAAGGAGGGCGGCCACTCCCGGCGCCGCATCCTGCACGCGAAGGACATGACCGGCCGCGAGATCGAGCGCGCGCTCCTCGCCGCCGTGGCCGCGCATCCCGAGATCGACGTGCTGGAGAATCACATGGCCGTCGATCTCATCACGCGGTCGAAGATCGGCCTGCCGGGCGTGGACCGCTGCGTCGGCGTGTATGTGCTGGATGAAGCAGCGGGCACGGTCTTTCCCGTGCGCACCGACCGCGTGATCCTCGCCACCGGTGGCTGCGGGAAGGTGTACTTGTACACCACCAATCCCGCCATCGCGACGGGCGACGGCGTGGCCATGGCGTGGCGGGCGGGCGCGAGCGTGGCGAATATGGAGTTCATCCAATTCCACCCCACCTGCCTCTACCACCCGGAGGCGCGCGGGCTCCTCTTCTCCGAGGCGGTGCGGGGGGAAGGAGCGAGGCTCATCGACGCGCAGGGCCGCACCTTCATGGAACGCTACGACCAGCGCCGCGAGCTGGCCCCGCGCGACATCGTCGCCCGCGCCATCGACGCCGAGATGAAGCGCACCGGCGCGCGCTGCGTCTTCCTCGACATCTCGCACAAGGCGCCCGACGAGGTGCGCGAACGCTTCCCCGGCATCTTCGAGATGTGCAAGCACCACGGGATCGACATCACCCGCGATCCGATCCCAGTCGTGCCCGCCGCCCACTATCAGTGCGGCGGAGTGCTCACTGACGAGCACGGCGCCTCGACCCTGCCCGGCTTGCACGCCATCGGCGAAGTCGGCTGCACCGGCCTCCACGGCGCGAATCGCCTCGCCAGCAACAGCCTGCTCGAAGCCGTGGTCCTCGCCCACCGGAGCATCGAATCGATCGTCCGCCACCCAACGGCCCACGAAGCCGACGAGATCCGTCTTCCCGAGTGGGTCAGCGGCGATGCCGCCGACGTGGATGAGCTCGTGGTCATCTACCACAATTGGGACGAAATCCGCCGCCTGATGTGGGACTACGTCGGCATCGTGCGGACGAATAAACGGCTCCAGCGCGCCGCTGCCCGGCTGCGGCATCTCGAGGAGGAAGTGCGGGAGTTTTACTGGAACTTCAAGGTCACCACCGACCTGCTCGAGCTCCGCAACCTCTGCACCGTCGCCTCGGTGATCGTCGCCAGCGCCCTCCAGCGCCGGGAAAGCCGCGGCCTGCACTACACCTTGGACTACCCGGAGACGGACGAGGACTACCGGCGGAATACCATGCTGAGGAAGGAGGAAACCCGAAATCCGAAATCCGAAATCCGAAGCAAATCCCAATGAGCGGAAATGGGAAAGCGTCTGCGGCGACATCGCGCGCCCGCTCGTTCTCCCGCAGTTCCATCGCTTGGAATTTGTTTCGGATTTCGAGCTTTGGATTTCGAGCTTTCCCCCGTGGCACCGGTGCTGCTTTGTCCTGCATCCGGGCCAGAAAAAGCCCTTGCGGGCGTCTGGCGAGTCCCTTATAGCCCTGCCCAACCGAGACCATGAAAGTACCTCCGCTGATCGTCGGCCTCGCCCTCGCCTTCCTGACCCCCAGCCTCGCGCTGGCCGCTCCGCCTTACCAGAGCAGCGCGGACTTTGAAAAATACGCGCGCACCCTCCGCGAGAGCGCCCTGCTCAAGCTCGAGCCGCGCGTGCTGATGCCCACCGCGGCTAGCCCCCTCTCCACTTCGGAGAAATACCCGTGGAAGCGAAACATCGTGACGACCATCTTCTGGGTCGGCGAATCGGCGGCTCAGAACAACCCCGTCCACAACTACTCCAGCTCCTGGGATGTGGGTTGGGTCAATACCTTCGGCGGCTACGACAATCCCGACCCCCGCGCCCGCAAGGCCGACCTGCGCACGGCCGATTACCGCGCGGCAAATTTTATCCCGCAGTTGAATCCCTTCTACGTTGCCCTCCCCTACAACGATGTCTCCGGCGGGCGCCACAAACCCGAGGCCAGCAAAGTCATCCCCTGGTTCCGCGAGAGCTTCACCAAGGACGGCAAAACCGTCCTCGAAGACCGCTGGATCTGCGTCAAAAACCGCTTTGGCAAGGAATGCTACGCGCAATGGGCGGACTGCGGCCCCTTCCGCACCGATCACTGGCAGTATGTCTTCGGCCCCGAGCGTCCGAAACCAAACCTGAACAAAGGCGCCGGCCTCGACATCTCGCCCTCGGTGCGCGACTTCCTCGGCCTTGCCGGCACCGATGTCACCGACTGGCGCTTCGTGGAGTGGCGCGAGGTGCCGCCGGGCCCGTGGCGGCGTTACGGCGAAAATAATCATTGGGTCCAGAACGATCGCCATCAACGCAGCCGGGTCGCCCAGTCTGGGACCACCCCGGCGGCGCCCAAATCGCTGCCCAAGGCTCCGCTCAGCACCGTCCCGCCGCCGCCGGCCCCGACAGTCGGCCCGCGAGTGGACGCCCGGTAGCGGGGGAGGAAAGAGTTGAGGGTTGAAATTTGTGAGTTGAGTGGCGTCTCTCGACGCCACAGATTCCCGCGCTCCGTCGGCGCACCGGGCCTCGAAAAGCGCGCCACTCAACACTCAACTCTCAACCTCCCCTTGTTCCTGAGCTTTGAAGGCGGCGAAGGCTGCGGCAAATCCACCCAGATCCAGCGACTCGCCGCGCGGCTCCGCGGGCTCGGTCGCGAGGTCATCGTGACGCGCGAACCCGGCGGCACCGAGATCGG
>JBGSYE010000319.1:0-8239 GCA_041751075.1 Chthoniobacteraceae bacterium | reverse complement strand
CCGCGCAATGGGGCCCGAAAAACAAGGAGCGCACTGCGGCGTGGTTTGCCGGCGTCGCGCCGGTGGACAATCCGAAGTACGCCTTTGCCGCCCTCTACGAATCCGACGCCCGCAATGCCGACTCCGCCCACGGCGGCGACACCGCGGCGCCAATGATCGCGCGAGTGCTCCGCGAACTGGCGAAGGATGAGAAAACCGCGGAAACCGCGAAGAAGAAGGCGAAGCAGAAAAAACCGGCGGACGATGCGCCGGTCACGGATGAGGAGGACGAGGCGAAGCCCGCGAAGAAGGATGAGGCCAACTGACGAAGCCGCGCCGAGCCGCGCTGGCGCCGCCCGATTTACTGATCCACGTCCGACGCCTGGAGACTGAGATCGTTCGCACCGCGCACCGCGGGGGGTGCCGTGCGCTGGAAGTGCGGGTGATCGACCGGCCGGATGCTCAGTTCGAGCCGCTGCCCTTCCCGCAGCACGGCAAGCGTCACCTCGTCGTCTGCCGTGAGATAAAAGGAAGCGGAGAGGACGTCGTCTTCCGTGGCGATCGGGCACTGGCCGAGTTGCACGACGAGATCCCCGGGCTTGAGGTCCGAGGCCGCGCCGGGCGAGTTTTCGACCAATCCCTCGATGACCGGCAGTGAGGCATTTGGACGGCTCGGATCGCTCGGCTGCACCGCGATGCCGATCCAGCCTGGACGCACCTCGTTGAAGCGCACGTAATCGCTTCGCACTTTCTCCGCGGCTTCGATCGGCAGGACGAATGAGGCGCTCCCATTGTCGATGCTGCTGATGAGCAGACCGACGGCCTGGCCTTGCATGTTCAAGAGCGGCGCGCCGCCCTGCCCGCGTTGCACGGGGATATTCGCCCGGATGTGCGCGGTGGCAAAGATGCGGCCGAGATACCGGAGGTCGAAACCGCCGACGATGCCAAAGCTCGGCGTGATCGAAAGATCCATCGGATAGCCGATGGCGAGCACGGGTGAAGCGGTGCGGAGCTCGCGGGAGCTGCCAAAAGTCAGAAACGGCGTCTGCGCATCGACCTTCAGGATCGCCACGCCGCTGCGCGCATCGGCGATCAGACGCCGGGCGGGATACTTCGCCTCCCCGTGGATGACGACGAGGTCATGGGTCTCGCCCCCCACGGAGTACGAGGTGTAGAGCGTGCCATTCGGGTCGATGAAGAAGCCGCTCCCGAAGAGCCGGCCGTCGGAGTCCCTCCCCTCGATGCGGACGACGGAACTCCGGCACTTTTCAAAGAGATCGAGCACCTGATGCTGGATGGCGTCGAGCAACTGCGCTCCACCGGGGTCGGCACTGCGCCCATCAGGAATTCCGACCGCGAGGCAACACGCGGCGGCTGCCAGCGTGGGACGGATCTTCAATCCGCCTCTCCAGCCCGCCTTCCTCGACCGCTCAGAAACTCGACGGCGGATCATAGCTCACAGGACGCGCGTCGATGACATACCGCGGAGGCCGTTGCGTCCTCTCGCCGGGCAAAACCAGCGGAGCCTCAGGCTGCCGCGCGCCGAGCGAAACTTGCTGCGGCCGGAGCGTCAGGAGCCTCCCGGCGGAGGAGGTCTGCTTCGCCACCGCGAAGCGCTCATCGCTGGATCCAGCATTCTCCACCTCGGGCGTCATCAGCCCGATCCCCGCGATCCCGACGACCACCACTGCCACCATCGCCCCGGCATAGGAGAGCCCGCCCATGCTGTGCTCGCTGAAATAGGTCTGCACGCGATCCGCGGCGATTTTCCAGAGCGGGCGGCGGAGCAGTTCCGCGCGCTGGCGGCGATGCACGTCTTGAAGCAGTCGATCGAAATATCCCGGCGGCGGTTGCTCGTAGCGTTTGAGACGCAGGAGGGCGGAAATATTGATCTCTGGTTCGGGCATAAGGACGCGGGTCAGCCGTTGTTGGAGTGGAATTCAGTGAGGAAATTTTGCAACTGCCGATGGGCGTAGAAGAGCCGCGAACGCACTGTGCCCTCCGATGTTCCCAGAATCTTCGCGATCTCCGCATGTGGCATCCCTTGGATGTCGAACATGGTGACCACAGCGCGATGGTCGTTCGACAGCTTCTGCATGGCCTCGTTCAACCTTTTCTGGAGCTCGCCCAGGTCGGCATCGCGCACCGGGGTGCTGCTCGCGGTCAGCTCGATGAATTCCTTGTCGTTCTGAATCCCCGAATCCACGTCGTCGAGGCTCAGGTGGTAGCGCCGGTTGCGCTTCTTCAGGAAGTTGATGCTCATATTCACTCCGATCGAGTGGATCCAGGTGTAAAAGGACGATTTTCCCCGGAACCCGGTGATCGACCGGTAGGCCTTGGCCCAGATGTCCTGCATCAGGTCGTTCGTGTCCTCGTGGTTCGAGGTCATGTTGTACACGAGGCCGTAGAGGCGCGGGCTGTACTTTACGATGAGCTCGTCAAAGGCCGTGGCGTCGCCCGCGCGGGTGCGGGCGATTAACTCGTCGTCCTGTTTTCGGCTCGAATCGTCCTGCATCGCGCGGCCCTTGGTAACAGGCGCCGCGGCCGATGGAAATTGAGATTGCGGGAGGACTGAAAGTGCCGGCACAGCCGCGGCGAGCGTGGACATGGTCGTAGAGGCGAGAAGAGACACAGAGAGCGGCGGGGCGTTCAAAACGCTTGGAGCGAGTGTGCCGACAGGCCAATTGCTACGCTGTGCCGCGGGAAAGCGAGTGGCCTGTCGGCACACTCACTCTACGGAGCCGCACCGCGACATGCGCGGTGTCGGGCAGGATGTATTTCCGCAGCTCGACCTCCACCGCGCAGACGGCGAAGCGCTCCAGCACGAGCGCGGCGATCTCTTCGGCGACGGTCTCGATCAGCTTCCTTGGCCGGGCGGCGGCCAGCTCTTTCATGGCCTCGCAGACGGCGAAGTAATCGACGGTTCGCTCCAGCTTCTCATCGAGATCGCCGAAACCGCGGGCCGGCTCGATCGTCAGGCTCACCGTGAGCCGCTGCGCCACCGCGCGCTCCGCATCGGGCACGCCGACGCGAGCGGTGAGTTCGAGTTGCTCGATGTGGATGAGATCGGGCATCAGCCAATGCGAAAGCGAACCTCGCGCACCGACTTCGCGCCGAAGCGCGCCTTGAGCCTGGCGAGGATGTCGCGCTTCCACACTCGATCGAGCTCGAAATGAACCGTGGGCTGGAGCACCCGGACGATGAGCACGCCGTCCTTGAGCCGCTCGGGGCTGGAGTGCTTCGCCACGAAGTCGCCCACCACCTCCCGCCACGCGGCGAGGACTTCCTCCTCCTGCAATCGCTCCTTGAGGCCGAGGCTCTGCATCAGCTTACCCACGGCGTCGCCGACGGCAGCCGTGCGGTCGCGCTGCACGGGGGGTTCGTGGTAGCCGCGCCATTCGGCGATCGCCATGGCGCGGAGTCGGGAGGGTTTCATGATTTCAAATTGCAGATTGGCTCGCGGTTCCCGGTCGGGAAACTCCAATCTGAAATCTGCGATCTGAAATCTGAATTCTGCAATCTCCCCATGAAGTCCCTTCCCTTTCTCCTCGTCCTCTCCACCGCCGCGCTCGCCGCCGATCCCCCGCCCCGCATCGACGCCCGCATCCTCCAGACGCCGGCGGTCTCCGCGACGCAGATCGCCTTTGTCTATGCCGGCGACATCTGGATCGCCCCGAAAGCCGGGGGCGACGCCGTGCGCCTGAGCACTCCGCGCGGCACCGAGCAGTTCCCCCGCTTTTCGCCCGACGGCACGCGGATCGCCTTCACCGGGAACTACGATGGCGACACCGATCTCTACTCGATCCCCGCGAGCGGTGGCGAGCCGCTGCGCCTCACCCATCACGGCACCGACGAGCGCATGCTCGGCTGGCACCCGGACGGGGAATCCATCCTCTTCGCCTCTCGGATGCAGAGCTTCACCGAGCGCGTGCATCAGCTCTACAAGGTCGCCGCGACGGGAGGTCTGCCAGAGCGACTGCCCGTGCCGTCTGGCGAATTTGGCGCGATCTCACCCGATGGAAAGTTGCTCGCCTACACCATGATCGACACGGCCTTCGCGACCTGGAAGCGCTACCGCGGCGGGATGGCGCCGGACCTCTGGATCTACGATCTGGAAAAGGGCGCCGCCGAAGTCGTCGCCCCGAGCGATGCCAATGACTCGCAGCCGATGTGGCACGGCTCGACGCTCTACTTCCTCTCCGATCGCGGCGAAGGCTCGCGCGCGAATCTTTGGAACTACGACCCCGCGACGAAGAAGGTCCGCCAGGTCACGCGATTCACGAACGCTGACGTGCGCTTCCCGAGCATCGGCCCGGACGACATCGTCTTTGAAAGCCATGGCCGGCTGCATCTGCTCGATCTCGCCACCGAGCAGGAGCGCGAAGTCGAGATCCGCATCGTCACCGATCGCGCCACGCTGCGTCCGCGGGTCGAGAGCGTCGCGTCGCAGATTCGCACTTCGACGATCACACCCACCGGCAAGCGCGTGCTCTTCGAAGCGCGCGGCGAGATTTTCTCCATGCCGGTGGAGAATGGCGTGGTCCGAAACCTCACGGAGTCGAGCGGAGTCGCCGAGCGCTACCCCGCGGCGTCGCCGGACGGAAAGTGGGTCGCGTACTTCTCCGATCGCAGCGGCGAGTACGAGCTGTGCGTGCGCTCCGCCGATGGCAAGAGTCCGGAGATCCAGATCACCAAGCTCGGCCCCGGCTACCGCTACCAGCCGCAGTGGTCGCCGGACTCGAAGAAGCTCGTCTTCATCGACCAGGCGATGCGCATCTACCTCTGCGATCTCGATGCGAAAAAGTGGGCCGTGATCGCCAGACAGATGTGGATGTACCACGGTGAACTCACGCGCTTCACCGTGAGTTGGTCGGCGGACAGCCGCTACTTTACCTACGCCGCGGACCAGGAGAATCGGCACACCGCGATCCAGATCGTCGATATCGCGGAGAAAAAATCGCATCGCGTGACGACCGGCTATTACGACGAAGATCTGCCCGTCTTCGATCCCGCCGGGAAGTATCTCTACTACCGCGCGAAGCGCTGGTTCGAGCCAATGTACAGCGAACTCGACAACTCCTGGATCTACGCCAATGGCCAGGCGCTCGTGGCCGTGCCGCTGCGGGCCGATGCGCCTTCGCCGCTCGCGCCGCGCAATGATGAAGAGACGGTAAAGAAGGAAGAAAACAAGCCCGAGGAAAAGAAACCCGAGACCACGACGCCGAGCCTCGCCGGCACTTGGAAGGGCGCCGTGGCCCTGCCCGAGGAGGAGTTGAAATTCACCCTCAAGCTGCAGGTGGGCGCCAACGGGGAAATCACCGGCACCGTGGAAACCGCGAAAGGCGAACGCGGCGACGTGAGCGGAAACTTCGATGCGACAAAGCACACCTTCATCCTCGACTCCCGGCTCGGCGAGGAGCGCGTCACCTTCGAGGGAAAACTGGAGGACGGCGCCTTCAGCGGCACAGCCTATGTGGGGGACGCGAAGCTCACCGTGAAAGCGACCCGTGAGATTGCGCCGGGACCAATCGCAGCCAAGCCGCCGGATCAAAAGCCAAAGGCGGTCAAGATCGACTTCGCCGGATTCGAAGCGCGCGGGGTGATCCTGCCGCCAAATGGCGGGCGTTTCTCCTGGCTCGGTGCCGTGCCGGGCAAGCTGCTCTTCACCCGCGCCCCCCGACTCGGCTCGAATACGAAGACCCATCCCCTCTCCGCCTTCGACTTCGAGAAGCGCGAGGAGAAGTTGATCGTCGATGACGCGCCCGCGGTCGAGCTTTCCGCGGATGGAAAACGGCTGCTCGTGGTGAAGAGCAATTCGTGGCGCGTGATCGGCAGCTCGGACGCGCCGAAATTCGACAAGACTCTGCCGACCGGAAATCTCGATGCGCTGGTGAATCCCGCCGCGGAGTGGAAACAAATCTTCAACGACGCCTGGCGCATCGAACGCGACTTTTTCTACGATCCGAAGATGCACGGCGTGGACTGGCCCGCGCAGCGCGACCGCTTTGGCCGCCTCATCGAAGACTGTGCGACACGCTCCGATGTGAACTACGTGCTCGGCGAGCTCCTCGGCGAACTGAACAGCTCGCACACCTATCGCAGCGGGGGCGATCTCAACGACAATCCGCCCGCGCGCAACGTCGGCTACCTCGGCTGCGATTTCGCCTTCGAGCAGGGCGCGTATCGCATCGCGCACATCCTCGAAACCGCGCCGTGGGACATCAATCTCCGCTCTCCGCTCCGCCAGCCCGGCGTGAAGATAAAGCCCGGCGACTGGCTGCTCGCTGTGAATGGCCGGCCGCTCGATCCCGCGAAGGATCCGTGGGCCGCCTTCCTCGGCCTCGCGGACAAACCGGTCTTCCTCACCGTGAACGATCGCCCCGTGCTCGAAGGCGCGCGCGAAGTCCTCGTCCAGACCATCGGCAATGAGATGGACCTGCGGCGCTACGCGTGGATCGAGAGCAATCGCAAACGCGTGGACGAAGCCAGCGGCGGCCAGATCGGGTACATCTACGTGCTCAATACCGGCACCGAGGGTCAGAACCAGCTCGTGCGGCAATTCACCGCGCAGTTTCACAAACCCGGCCTCATCATCGACGAGCGCTGGAATTCTGGTGGGCAAATTCCTGACCGCTTCGTCGAGCTGCTCGCGCGCAAAGTCTCCAACTACTACGCCGTCCGCGACGGCCGCGACTGGCAGAGCCCCGCCATCGCGCACTCCGGCCCGAAAGCAATGCTCGCGAATGGCTGGAGCGGCTCCGGCGGCGATTGCTTTCCCTTTCTCTTCAAGCAGATGGGCCTCGGCCCGCTCATCGGCACGCGCACTTGGGGCGGCCTCATCGGCATGACCGGCGCGCCGCGCCTGATCGACGGCGGCGAAGTCACCGTCCCCACCTTCTCCATCTACGACCGCACCGGAAAGTGGATCATCGAAGGCTACGGCGTCGCTCCCGACATCGCCGTGCCGGAAAATCCCGCCGAACTCGCCCGAGGCCACGACGCCCAACTCGAACGCGCCATCGCCGAAGTGCAGAAATTGCTCCGCGAGAAACCGCCGGCCGCGCCCGGCCGACCCGCGTATCCGCAGCGGTGAGCGTCCGCGCGCCGCTCTCCCCATCTTCCCGCTGGGAATTTTGAGCGCCGCACCTACGCTCCCGGTCGAAAGTCTTCCCTCGCTTATGAATACCCCCCGCACTCTCCTCACCGCCGCCGCGCTGCTCGCCAGCGCCATATTTGCCGGAGCCGCTTCGCAGCCGATCGAGAGCTATCCGCCGGAATACCGCTCGGGCCTCGTCGAAATGGCGAAGGCTTTCAGCGCCCGCGATTTTCCCGCCACGCTCGCGGCCATCGAGGCGCTCGAAAAGATGGCGCCGCCGAACGCGCACACCGTCAATACCCGCGCCGCCGTGATGATCGAGCAGCACAACTACGACGAAGGCCGGCGACTCTGCCAGGAGGCCTTGAAGCTCGATCCGAAATACTATCCGGCGAAGTTCAACCTCGGGGAGATCCCTCTCATGGAAGGCAAGTATCCCGAAGCGCGCGCGATCTTTCAGACGCTGCTCACTGCGAACCCGCGCGACGAGCTCGCGCAGTTCCGCATCTTCCTCACTTTCCTGCTGGAAAAGAATGACGCCGCCGCGCGCGAGATCCTCGGCAAGCTGAAATTCCCGAGCGACACGCCGGCGTTCTACTACGCGAATGCCGCGTGGGAATTCACCCGCGGCAACACCGACGAAGGCAAGGCCTGGGTCGATCGCGGCAACTGGGTCTTCGGCCAGGACAAGGCGCAGAACTTCGCCGAATCTCTGATCCAACTCGGCTGGATCGAGCGCCCAGCGCCGCCGCCAAAGAAGGCCGTCGCCGCCGCGCCCGAACTCACCGAGCCGACCGCCGCCAAAGCCGGAGAGATCGCCAAGCCTCAGATCGAATTGGGCGTGCCGGCCACCGCTCCCGCCCTCGGCGCACCGATCACGCTCGAGGACCCGAAGCCAGAGAAGAAGTAGAGCGGCGCGGAACTGCGCTCAGAATGACCGCTTTTCGCTCGGCGGTCCGCTCTGCGCATCCAGCCAAAGCGCATGACACTCTCTACCGACGGGAGAGCGCGGCGCGCAGTTCGTTCGCGGTGGTCGGATTGTCGGGAAGTATGGCGAGCGATCGCCGCCAGTAGCGGATCGCGGTCTCCGTATCGCCGCGGCGCGCGTGGGCGTTCGCGGCGAGATCGAGCATCTGCGGGTGCGGCCCGGTGACCGCGAGCGCG
>JBGSYE010000318.1:0-3324 GCA_041751075.1 Chthoniobacteraceae bacterium | reverse complement strand
ATCAAACGCTTTCGATTACGAGGACGAGGACGATTACGAGCACGACCTACGCGCCCCCCTACTTCTCCGACTTGCCCCCGCCCATCCCGGATTTCCACATCTTGATCCCCATCTCCTGCATCTCGATCATCTGCCTCTGCGCCGCCTCGAAGGCATTTGTCTGATCGGCGGAAAGGACCGTCCGCGCGCGGGCGAGCACGCGCTGGTTCATTTCCCGCTGCTTCTGCATGGCCTCCGCCATGCCTTCGCCGGTGCGCATCGCCTTCATCGCACCCGCTACATCTTTGCTGCCGGGATCGAGCGCGGATGGCGGCTGTTTGAGGCGCTCTTCAGTCATGATCCCGAGCAGATTCGCGCGTTGCGTGTCATCCAGCGGCGTGCCCGTGGCGGTCATGCTCTGCTGATACTGCTGGAGGATCATGCGCTCTCCGACCGTGCGCTCGAAGGTCTCGAATTTCTTCATGCGCTCGTCGCCGAGGATGTTCTTCAGCTCGGCATCGAATGAGTCGCTCGCGATCTTCGCCTCGGCGCCAGCGGCATCGGCGTCGGTCACTCCCGTGCCGGCTCCCATCGCTTTGGAAGCGATCGACATCTGCCGCTCGGCGAGCAGGTCAAAGATGAGATTGGCCTCATCCGGCGTGAGGCCGAGTTCCTTCGCGAGATCGCCATACATCATGCGGATGCCCATGGCCTGCTGAGACCGCATCACCTTTTTCATCTCGGGATCGGTGAACATCTTCGCGAACCCCTTCATGAAGTCCCCGCCGCCCTCCCCTTTCTTCGCCGGCGCATCGGCCGCATCCGGCGCCGGTGCGCTCCGGTCGGCGAGCTTCTGCCGGAGCTGCTCGGACTCGCGCTTGAAGACTTCGTTCCGCTCCTGAAGTTCCACGACCTCGGCCTGTCGCGCGTCGCTCTCTTTCGCGGACTCCTCCTGCCGGGCGGCGAGCTGCACCTGGAGTTCGTGAACTTTTCGGACCTGTGCAAAGAGCGCGACACTCAGTGCGACGACGGCGACGGCGAGGAGAGCAGGAAGGAGCTTTTGCATGACGCTTGGGGAGGGAAGGAATCGGAAGCTATCACTGCCTCACCACCGCTGGCGAGCGGGTGGTTGAACACTTTCACCGAAGGTGACATGGCAGTTTAGACCCCCCACCTGCGAGCGCGGTCGAAGCCACGGTTGTAGCGGTCGCTGATTGCCGTCGTCCGCACTGGCTCCCCGCCGGTCTTCGCTCGCGGAAGTCAGCGACGGTCATTGACCGCCGCTACAATCGACTGAGGTGCCGCGACACAAAGTCGTCGCGGATGTCGTCGAGGAAGGGCAGGTCGCGGCGATACTGCGCCAGCGCGGCGAGATCGAGATCGGCGCCGATGATCGCAGCGCCATCGCCGGCATCTGCGATGATGTCGCCACGGAAATCCACGATCATGCTCCGGCCCGAGTAGTGCAGATGCGGATCGCTGCCGGTGCGATTGACGCCCGCGACGTAGCACTGGTTCTCGATCGCGCGGGCCTGGAGCAGCTTCACCCACTGCCCGAGCCGCGCATCCGGCCAGCTCGCGATGACGGTGATGAGCTGGACCCGCTCTCGAGCCGAAGGGCGGAAGATTTCCGGAAAGCGCAGGTCGTAACAGATAAACGGCGCGACGAGAATTTCGCCGCACTGAAACACGATCGGCCCCGAACCCGCGGCAAAGGCGGCCGTCTCTCCGCCGAGCGTGAAAGGCTGCATCTTGCAATAGCGCGCGATCTCGCAGCCTTCGGGGGTAAAAGTCACCGCTTCGTTGCGACCGCGCCCGTCGGCCTGCGCGCGGACGATGCCGCCCTGTACAAAGATCCCACGCTCCTTTGCGATCCCCGCGAGGAAGCGCTCGCTCGCCCGCCCCTCGCCTTCCGCTACCACCCGCACATCGACGCTGAAGCCCGTAGAAAACATCTCCGGCAGCACCACCAGCGAGCCCGCCGGCAGCGCGGCCTCCGCGAGCACCGCCTGGACGAGTGCGTGCGTCGCTGCCTTATCCTCCCACGCGATGTCGTGCTGGCAGCAGAAGACTTTCACGGCTCAGCGAACCTCCAGCGCCCAGACATCCGGTGTGCGCACCCGAGGCCGCGCCTCGCCGTTGGGAATGATGAGGCGCTCTTCCCACACCACGGTCGGCACCGTCGCCCGCGAGAATGGAATCTCCCCAGCCGCAGTCCAGCGATCCGCTCGCGTATCGTAGGCGAGCGCGGAGCGGGGAAAGCCGGGGTGCTTCTCCACGGGCGCGAAGTTCACGTTCGTTCCGTCGTCGCCCGTCAGCACGAGGAGGCCGGATTCCCCGATCGCCGCCGCCGGAGTCGGCGCGGCCACCGCCGCGCGGGGGAGATCGGCGAGACGCGTCCAGCCTTCCTTGGGAGTGAAGCGCCACGCATCGCGGAGGTATTCGCGCACTGGTTTCCCGTCGGAGCCGGCCGTGAGCGCGGTGCCGCTGAAGAGGAAAAAGGCGCCGTCACGCGCACCGGCCACGGCGAGCATCCGGGCGGGACCGGGACAGGGATCGAGTTCCCGCCAACCGGCTTCCGGAGCCGCGAGATCGAGCGCCCAGAGCGTCCGCATGGCCGCAGTCGCCGCCGGCGACTCAATGCCGCCCGCCAAGTAAATGGTGCTGCCAACGATTGCTCCACAGGCGTTGGCACAGGGCTGTGGCATGGCCGGCAGGGCGCTTGTCTGAATTGCCCCATTCTTCCACTCCAGAGCGAACACCTCGCGGAAATGCTGCGCCGAATCGCTCCCGCCGATGCACACCACGCGGTCATTCCAAGTCACTGAGACGCCATATCCCAGAGGTCGCGGGAGCTTAAAGCCGGTCTTCCACGTCCCATCCGGACGCGCCAGCACGAAGACCGAGTCATACCACTTCTTCACGAAGGCATCGGCCCATTTGTCCTCCGGAATATTCGCCCCTCCCGCGACGATCAGCGCCCCGCCGCTGACACCCGCGAACGGCGCGGCGAATCCTTCGGCATCGGGGATCGGTGGCAATTGGCTCCAGTGCATCACGGGCGATTGAGCTTGGGCCGCAACCGTAAGAACGCCCAGCGCCAGCGGAAGCAGGAAGCGAGGTGGGCACATGCGCGGAGGAGGAAAAAGCACCAAGCCCCAAACCCCAAGCACCAAAGAAGCTCTAGCAGCCTGTCGGACTTTGCTTGAGCGGCGGCGGAGTCTTTTGGTAGATGGATCATGCCAGCGCACTTCGTGAACATCGACCGGGCGACGCCGATGCTTTTGCCGCCTGACCTGCGGGATTGGATTCCGCCAAATCACCTCGCCCACTTCCTGATCGACG
>JBGSYE010000317.1:0-4143 GCA_041751075.1 Chthoniobacteraceae bacterium | reverse complement strand
AGCATCCAGCTGCTGATCGGCGTGCTGGTTTTCAAGGAAGCCTTCGGTCCGGAACGCGCCGTGGGTTTCGCTGCGATCTGGCTGGGGCTGATCGTGTTTGCCGCCGACGGCCTGTGGCGTTCGCGCCGCAAGCCGGTGCTGCTGCCGGCGGCCGAGGGGCTGGAATAGCGAATCCCACGCTCCAGGATTCGAGTAGGAGCGTGTGTGCCCGCGAGCGCTCCTGAAGGAGCCGCGATCACGCGGCGCGCAAGGCCTCGGTTACCGGCAGCCGGGCCGCGCGCAGTGCCGGGAACAGGCCACCGATCAAGCCGATCGCAAGCGCCCACTTCAGTCCGGTCCACAGCAGCGCGGGCGAGACCTTGAACTGGAACACGATCTGGCTGAAGTTCGAGCCCAGCGTCGCGACGCTGTAGCCGTTGAACACCGTCCAGGCGATGAGCCCGCCGAGGATGCCGCCCAGCAGCGCCAGCAGCATCGTTTCCAGCATTACCGCCATCACCACCGGCGTGCCGCGGAAGCCGATCGCGCGCATGGTGGCGATTTCGCGCGCACGCCCGGCGACGGCGGCGTACATGGTGTTGAGGGCGCCGAACACCGCGCCGATTGCCATGATCGTCCCGATCACCGTGCCCAGCACCCGGATCAGGGTGGAGATGCCGGTGGACTGCCTGGTGTAGTAGTCGCGCGTGGTCAGTGCATCGAGCTTCAGCCGCGGATCGTTGGCCAGCGCATCGGTGAGCTGCCCGAAACCTTCCTTGCCTTCCACGCCCACGGTGACCGACTGGTAGGCGCGCCGGTTGTAGGTCGAGGCCAGGGTCTCGATGTCGGTCCACAGCTCCGAGTCGTGCGCGTCGCCGGAGGCGAACACGCCCACCACGGTCCACTCCTGGTTGCCTAGGGACAATGTCTTGCCTACGTCCAGTCCGCGGTACTGGTTCCTGGCGCCCTGTCCCACGACGAGCTCGCGCACCCCCGGCTCGAAACGGCGGCCCGCGATGATCTTCACCTGCGGACGTATGTCCCACGCCGCGTCGCTGACGCCGCGGAACTGCGCGTTGGCATCCTCGCCGCTGCTGGCGGTCGGCAGGTTGACCACCTGCGACAGCTCCGGCGAGATGATCGGTCGGCCCTCTTCGTCCTTGCGCAAGCCGGCCAGCGTCGAAAGCAGCGGCACCTGGTCGCGGGTGATGACCGAGTTGGTCTCGGCCTGCGAGCCGCCGCGCAGGATGATCGCGGTGTCCTCGCTGCCGGTCTGCTTGAGCGTGGCCGAAAATCCTTCACCCATTGCCAGCATCGCCACCAGCACGCCGACCACGCCGGCGATGCCCACGGCGGTGGCGATGGCCGCGCCTGCCCGCTCGGGCAGCGAGCGCAGATTGAAGACGGCGATGGAGACGACTTGCGTGAGCCAGTTGATCAGGCCGGACATAAATACGAGCGATCAGCCATTGCGGCGCAGGGCGACGGCGATGCGCAGGCGCATGGCCTGGATGGCGGGCAGCGTGCCGGCGACGATGCCGAGCCCGGCGACGAAGACGACGCCAAGAAGCACGTCACGCGTCGGCAGATATAAGATCGGCAGGAGCTGCGGCACGGGATTCCCGGCACTGATGATGCCCCACGCGAGCCCGAGCCCGGCGAGCCCGCCGACCGCTGCGATCATGCACGATTCGAGCAGCACGAGCACGAGCACGAGTTCATTGGTGAAGCCCATCGCCTTGAGCACGCCGAGCTCTTCCGTCCGCTCGCGCACTGCCTGGCTCATGGTATTGCCGGCGACGAGCAGGATGGTGAAAAACACGGCGCTGAGCACGGCAATCATGATCGCGCCGATGTCGCCCATCTGCTGCGCGAAGCCCGCGGCCATCGCGCCCTCCGACTCGGTCTTGGTTTCGTAAGGCGAGTTCTCGAATTCTTCGTCGATCTTCTTTGCGATCTCCGCGGCCTGATCGGGATTCCGCACCCGCACACCGATCCAGCCGATCACCCCTTTCTCCCGGGTGCGCGCTTCATCGAAGTAATCGTAGCGGAAATACAGACCCGAGGTGTCAGTGCCTTTCTTAGCGCCCGTGTAGATGCCCACGATCTCGAAGTCCCAGTTCGGCTGGTTCTCAGGCTCACCCCAGATCGGCGAGGTGAGCGGAACGTGGTCGCCGATCTTCCACTTGAAGCGATCCGCGAGGCCCCGCCCGACGATCGCGCCATTGCGCGTCTTGAGCCACGCTTCCTTCTCCGCGGCGGGGAGCTGGATCTCCGGATACATCACGAGGAATTTCTCCGGCTCGACCGGGATCGTGGCGAAGAAGTTTTTCGAATCCTGATAGATGCCGCCAAACCACGATTGCGCCGCCGTCGCGACCACGCCGGGCACGTTCGCGACGCGCTGCTCATAGCTGGAGGGCAGCGACTGGATGAGCGACACCTTATGCCGCACGATGAGCCGGTCCACGTCCGCGAGAGTGACGCCGGCGGTGAAGGCTTCCTTGATCGCGCAGAGAAATCCGAAGAGCAAAAACGCGACGAGGATCGAGAGCAACGTGAGCGCCGTGCGCAGCTTCTTGCGCTTCAGATTGCTCCAGACGAGACCGAGGAATTTCATTCGGTCAGTTTTTCCGACGCGACGGGCGAGGCAATTCCGTGTTGGCGTCGAGCCACGCGGCGTAATCTGCTTCCGTCGATTCGCTGGCGGCGAGCGCCAAAGTTTGAATCACCGCTTCCGCTTCGCTCCCGATGAATCGGCAGCGATTGCGTTCGAGGAAACCGACACCCAGCATGAATCCAGTGCGTTTGTTGCCATCGATGAAGGGATGGTTTTTTACGACACCTGCGGTGTAGCTCGCGGCGAGTTGCGTGAGGCTCGGCTGGGCATAGGTGAAGAGCTGTTGCGGCTTGGCCAGCGCGGATTCCAACAGGTTTTCGTCACGCAGTCCGGCGCTCCCACCATATTGGGAAAGCATCATGGCGTGGAGCGCCATGCACTCGTCGCGCGTGAGCCAGTACGGCTCCTTCACTTGGCAAGTTCGCGCAGGGTGTTGCGGTAGCGCTTCGAGAGATCTTCGAAGATCGCCATGGTCTTCATAAACTCGGGGTTGTTGGCCGTGAGTTGGAATCCGTGTGCGTTCTCGGTCATTTGCACCATGTCACCGTGCTGCACTTTCATGCGCGCGAGCGCCTCTTTAGGCAGGATCACGCCGACGGAATTGCCGATTTTGCGGAGCTTGAGTTCGAGTGTCATGGATGGAGCGTAGCTACGAATGTTATAACATCAAGCCGGTGCTTCAGCGGAGAGCTGGCCCTTGTCGAGATGCACGGTGCGCGACGCACGAGCGGAGGCGTGCGGGTCGTGCGTGACCATCACGATCGTCTTGCCGTGCTCGCGGTTGAGCGCCTGGAGCAGACTCAGGATTTCGTCGCCGGATTTGCGGTCGAGATCGCCGGTGGGTTCGTCGCAAAGGAGCAGCGTGGGATCGGAGACGATGGCGCGCGCGATGCCGACGCGCTGCTGCTCGCCGCCGGAGAGGGTGCGCGGGTAGTGCCGCTGGCGATCCGAAAGGCCGACGACTTTCAGCGCGGTGGCGACGTGATCCTTGCGCCGGCTTTTCGAGAGATGCGTGAGCAGGAGCGGCAGCTCGACGTTGCGCTCGGCGTTGAGCGTTGCGAGCAGGTTGTAGAATTGGAAGACGAAGCCGACATTGCGCGCGCGCCACGCCGCGAGCTGGCGGTCGTTGAGCTGGTCGATGCGATCTGCGCCGATCTGCACGGAGCCCTGGTCGGGACGATCGAGGCCGCCGATGAGATTGAGCAGCGTGGATTTCCCCGAGCCGGACGGCCCCATGAGCGCGAGGAATTCGCCCTGCTTTACCTCGAGGTCGAGTCCGGCGAGGACGTGGATTTCCTCGGACCCGCGGCGAAAAGTGCGGGTGACATTCTGGACCTGAATCAGGGCGGGGGCGTCGGAGCTCATGGCGTTTTTTCGGAAACTTTTGCGCCTTCCGCCAAATCGGCGGGCGGGTTGAGCACGACTTTCTCGCCGCCGCTCAGCCCGGCGGCAATCGTGGATTCATCGCCGAGGGTCTGCGCGACCGTCACCGCGCGCCGCTCGACGCGCCCGCCATGCACCACCCAGACGACATCGCGGCCGTC
>JBGSYE010000316.1:0-2508 GCA_041751075.1 Chthoniobacteraceae bacterium | reverse complement strand
TCGTCGGTGCCGCCAGCGGACAAGTCTTCGCCATTTTCGTGCTGAGAAATTTTGTCGCCGATGTGCCCTTCGACCTCTTCGAGGCCGCCGAGATCGACGGCGCCTCTCATCTGCGGCAGATGTGGAATATCGTCATCCCTCTTTCCGGCCCGATCCTCGGCACCGTCGGGGTCATGCAATTCCTGCATGCGTGGAATGAGTTCATCCTCCCGCTCATCGTCATGCGCGACCACGCGCGCCTCCCCGTGATGGTGCAGCTCCTCCGCATGTCGGGTGAGTACATCAAGCTCTGGGGCCCCCTCATGGCCGGCTACGCCCTGGCGAGCATCCCGATCATCCTGCTCTTCGTTTTCTCGATGAAACTCTTCATCCGCGGCCTCACCGAAGGCGCGACGAAAGGGTAACGTCGTGTGCGAGATGTGGCCGATCCGCATTCGGCTAATCCTTTGCCTGCTCGGCTCGGTGACTGCGATGGCTGGCGAAGTGGAGAGCGCCTCGAAGGCCTACCCGTTTCCATCCGCCCGCCTTCGGCTGATGGAATACCGGGAGATTCCGATCTATTTCGTCGGTTTGAAGCCGCCTTTTGCCAAGGGCCAGGTCACGCGCGACGGGCGTTACGAGGTCGAAAAGTACGAGAAGAAGTCCGTGATCACAGCCTCTGGCGTAACGAGCGACGTGAGCGAATTGACCGTCCGTGACCGAAAGACCGGTCGCCGCCTTGTGTTACCCAAAGGCAAGGTCAAGAGCTTTGGGGTCTTCACGTTCGAAGGCAGCGAACAGCGGGTCAACGCCTCGGTATCTGACACAATTCGTCTCGAAGACGGTGAGTTTGAAGTTCTCAAACTGAGCCGGGACGGCGCGATTCTGCGGGAGCGCACCACTCACAAAACCGTGATCGTGCCGAAGCTGGGAACATCCCCGTGAATTCACCATGCGGCGAGTCGTAAGCCCAGCCTCCTACCCCAGAAGCCGGGCAAATCCTTGACCCACCACCCCAGTTTTCGACTTCGCGAAGCTACAGTTTGCCCGAAGTCCGAGCCCGCATTGCCGGGGCGCCCGACTCCTCACGCAACTGCCGTTCCGCCTCGATCCAATCCTGGCGCTCGTCGCCGGGCAGCATCGCATTGCGGCGCTTCTCCGCCAGGAAGTAAGCGCGCAGCGAAATGTCAGCTTCGGAAATCACGGGAGCTTTGGCCGGCTTTGAGGCGCGCTTGGCCGGAGCGGGTTTCGCCGCTGAAGCGGCGGGAGCTGGCGGAGTCTGGAAAATCGCGCTGGCGGGTTTATCCGCCTTGGACGCCGGCTTGGTGCCGATCGGTTTCTTCGGAGCCTTCGCTTTTTCCCGCGCCAGAGGTGCGGACTCAGCCATCGGCGGCACTTCCGCCGCGACTGGGCCCGGCTCTTTGCCAGCCTTCTTGCCGCTCTTCTTCTCGTCTTTTTTGTCTTTGGATTTCTTGGCCATAGTCAGTTTACGGATTCAATTCGTTCCCATCTCGGGCACGTCTGGCGCGATGTATCCCGGCGCGGGCGGCATGTAAACGGCGAAGTGCGCTCGCCGGGAACATCCGGCCCGCCTACGCTCGCCCCGATGCAGACGGCCGCCGACACTCGCACTCTCACGATCAACGAAATCTACCAATCGATCCAAGGCGAGAGCACCTGGGCCGGACTGCGGTGCGTCTTCGTGCGCCTCACCTTCTGTGACCTGCGCTGCACCTACTGCGACACCGCGTATGCCTTTTATAAAGGCGAGAAGCGCACGCTGGCCGATATCACCGCCGCTGTGCTCGCGTTTGGCTGCCCGTTGGTCGAGATCACCGGCGGCGAGCCGCTTTTGCAAAAGAATGTCCTCCCTCTCATGACCGCGCTCTGCGACGCCGGGCTCACCGTGCTACTTGAGACCAGCGGCGCGCACGACATCGCGCCGGTCGATCCGCGCGTGCATCGCATCATGGACCTCAAGACGCCCGCGAGCGGCGAGTGCGCGCGCAACCGCTACGAAAACATCCCGCACCTCGGCCCACGCGACGAAGTGAAATTCGTGCTCGGCTCGCGGGAGGATTACGAGTGGGCGCGAGAGCAGATGGCGCGTTTTCCTTTGTCGGAAAAGTGCCGCGCCGTGCTCTTCTCGCCCGTGTTCGGGAAAGTCGAGCCCGCCCAGATTGTCGAGTGGATGGTCGCCGACCGCCTCGAAGCGCGCTTCCAGCTCCAGATGCACAAATTCATCTGGGACCCCAAAGCGCAGGGCGTGTGAGCACTGGGCTTCTGGAGTCTCTCAACCTTTTTTCCGGTTAAACGCCGCCATCTCCCGATCCGTCTCCCGCTTCACCGTGCGCGTCTTGATGTCCGCCCGCTTGTCATGCGCTTCCTTCCCCTTCCCCACCCCGATTTCCACCTTCACGCGCGCCCCTTTCCAATACATCCGCAACGCCACCAGCGTGTGTCCTTTGATGGAAGTCTGCCCGAAGATCTGCTCGATCTCCCGCTTGTGGAGCAAAAGGCGGCGGCGGC
>JBGSYE010000315.1:0-9193 GCA_041751075.1 Chthoniobacteraceae bacterium | reverse complement strand
AGTAGCTCGTAGAGATGCAGCACCGGGCGGGATGTGAGAGCACGGGTGGTGCCGGGGTCAATGGCGGAAAGTGCGCGCCGGATTCCGCGGTTCCCCAAAAGTCAGTGTGGCCCGAGCGGTGAGCGGCGGGAGGCGGTTGCCTCAAAAGTGGTGATCGAGCCCGAGCAACCCGCAGGGAGGGTTCTTTTCGCTGTCGAGGATTAGACTCGGCCCGGCTGGGCGGCAAGGTGGGATGCAACGGCAGGCCTCTCAGTCAGACTCGTTCGCAGGCTCGCAGGCACCAGGGAAAATCGACTGGCGCTCCGGCCCGGCGGTTCACTCCATTTTCAGCTTTCCTGCGTGGCTGGTGGCTCGACTCGGACCCGCCGCCGAAGCGCAGCTTCGCCGGAAGCGCACTTCCCGGCTTAGCCCGGGAACGAGGAACAGTGGTCCACCACACTCTTTCCTTTTCACGAAATGCAAAGAGGGACAGGGCGTGAACCCTGTCCCTCTCGCGGAAGACGATCGACTTCCAGGCTTAGGAATTCTTGCGCTGGTCGTCGATGTGGACGGGTTTGTAGCCGCCGATGGCTTTGAAATAGAGCATCATCAGCAAGTAGATGACGGCCATGGTGAGCGGAATGAAGGAATCCGCCTTAAGGGTTTTGCGGTCGCCGATCTGGTCGGCAGCGACGATCGCCTTTTGATCGTCAGTGCGCGCGTCCTTGGCGTCCTTCGCTTCAGCCAGCTTTTTGCCGTCGATGGGGTAGGCCTCAAAGCCGACGAACTTCGATGGCTCCGCAGCCTTGACCTGCTCGTAAAGCGCGGGGTTCTTCTCTTTCAACTCCTCCGCGGAGAACTTGTCCTTTCCGAAGCCAAGCCCGGGTCCGCCGAGCAGACCTGCGGACAACATGCCGATACCGCCCATGATCGAGATGGCGACGGCGCCGGTGCGGGGGAAGCGATCGGAAGCCACGGCGAGCATCGTGGGCCAGAAGAAGGTCTTGCCGACGGCGTAGATGCCGAGCGCGACGAGGGCCATGCCGAAAGTCTCCATCCCGCTGGCCAGGCGCAGGCCGACGACGGCGAGAACGGAACAAATCAGGAGAAGGCCGATCGGCGAGATTTTGAGCGTCTTCTCGATGAAGTGGGCGCAGAAGCGCAGGCCAAACATGATCGCCGAGGTCCAGAGGAAGAGGGCCTTGCCCTGCTCGGAGGTGAAGAGGTTGCCGGTGATATTCTGAATCCAGCCGTCGGTGCCGAGTTCCACCGCGCCGACGAGGGCGTGGGCGACGAAGAGGGAAAAGAGGAGGAAGGAACCGATCGAAAATCCGGTGATGACGCCGACGAGGATCAGCAGCGCGCCGGCAATGCCGTAGGACAGGCCTGGCGAGAGGCCGAGATTGGTCGAGCAGAAGAGCGAGACGAGATAGCAGATGACCACCGCGCCGAGGATCCCGACATCTTTGAACATCTCGCCGAGGCTTGCGCCTTTTTCAGAGGCCTCCGATTTCGGGAAGTGCTGGCCGAGGAACATGAGCCCGTAGATCGCGGTCGGGATGAGGTAGAGGGCGAGTTGCCACTTCCAGGGCCACTCGAGTTTGTCGTCGAGGAACCAGCCGGCGACGACACCAAGGATCATGCCCGCGGGCCAACTGGCGTGCAGGATGTTCAGGAAGTGGGTGCGGTTATTCGGGTAGAGAGTCGCGACCAGCGGATTGGCCACGGCTTCCAGCGTGCCATTCGCAAAGGCGAAGATGAACATGCCCCAAGTCAGCATCTGGTAGGCATTCTCCGGCGTGCTCGCACCAAAAGTAACGAAGGCGGAGAGCATGTGGCAGAGGAAGGCGAGGATGACCAGTTTGCCGTAGCCGATCTTATCCGCGATGACGCCGCCGATGATGATGCCGAAGCAGAAGCCGGTGAAACCCGCTCCACCGATGGCTCCGAGTTGCGTGGCGCTGAAGCCGAATTCCTTGCCCCAGTTATCAAAGATGCCGCCGCGGAGGGCGAAGCCGACGCCGGCGGCGAGGATGGCCATGAATCCGGCCCAGAGGAGCCGGCTGGCGTTGGGTGCGATGCCTTCTGTTTTTGCTGACATGATGGATGGGTTGGGTTGGGGTGGGTTGGGTGGGTTGTCCTCTTTCTCGTCCTCATCGAGCGACGTGGAGTTTCCGAGGATTAAGAGGAAGAGGAAGACACTATTGGGTAAAGGCTGGGAGCTTCACAATCTTCCCGCCGCCGAGGGCGGACTCGTGGGCGCAGAGGCCGACGCAGGTCCAGTTGGCGGATTGCCTGGCATTCGGGAAGGGATCGCGGTTTTCCATCAGGGCGCTGATGAACTCATGCACGAGGTGCGGGTGCGAGCCGCCGTGGCCGGCGCCCTGGGTGAAGCTGAGGTGTGCTTTCTTGCCTTTGCCACCATACACACCGCCGGTGGTGAAGGGCTGGATCGGCTTGGGCAGCCGCTTCGCGAAATCGGGCGTCTTGATGCGCTTCGGGATCTTCGGTTCAGGGAGCTTGGCGGTGTGCATCACCAGCGGCTCGTGCTCGACCAGCGGCCACTCGACGGACGCCTTGCTGCCATACACGTCGATGCTTTCCCGATACTGCCGCGCGGTGTCGAAGAGGCTGCGAAGGACGCGCGCTGAGACATCGCTGCCCGCAAATTTCACATGCGCCGTCTCGACCGCGAAAGGTGAACCGTAGTGCTCGATGAGTTCCTTGCGCACCGTGCCGCTGCCAAAGCAGCTCACGTATTCCGCGGGCTTGCCGATCATCGCGGCGACGGGGCCGACGCAGTGGGTCGCGTACCACATCGGCGGCAGGCCCGGCCAGTAGTTCGGCCAGCCATCCATGTCCTGCTGGTGGCTCGCCTCGATGAACTGCAGCTTCCCGAGTTTCCCCGTGTCGAGCAGTTCCTTCATGAAGAGATACTCCCGCGCATATACGACCGTTTCGGCCATCATGTACTTGAGGCCGGTTTTCTTCACGAGTTCGACGATCTGCTTGCAGTCGGCGATCGAGGTGGCCATCGGCACGGTGCAGGCGACGTGTTTGCCGGCCTTGAGCGCGGCGATGGATTGCCAGCCGTGATCCGGGATCGGCGAATTGATGTGAATCGCATCGACGTTCCGATCCTCGAGCAAGTCCTCGAACTTCGTATAGCGCCGCTCTATCCCAAAGGCGTCGCCGACGGCGTCGAGTTTCTTCTGCGTCCGCTGGCAGATCGCATACATCGTCGCCTGCGGATGCCGCTGGTAGATCGGGATGAATTCCGCTCCGAAACCGAGGCCGACGATGGCGATGTTGATTGTGCCTTTGGGCATGAAGGGAAGGCTGTGACTGGAGACGCGCGCCCGCTGGGGATCGAGCGCCGCGCATGTCAGCGGGCGGGCTGGAGGGTGTCAACGGTGAAGTAGAGCGAGTGTGCCGGCAGGCCGCACGCTTCGCCGGGGTGCGCTCAGCGTCCGATCGCCCGGTCTCCGCGCGGCCCAGCGTCAGCAGCAGCGAGCAGCCTGGAAGTCCTGCGCGCGCTACTTCTCCAGCGTGGTCGCGATGATGCGGAGCAGGTCGGCCACCTTGTACGGCTTGGTGAGGTAGTCGCTGGCGCCCTGCGCGAGCACGGCCTCGACGCGTTCGCCGAGGGCATTGGCGCTGAGCATGATGACCGGGATGCGTGCCAATGCGGGCTCGGACTTCAAGACGCGCAGGATGTCTTCGCCAGCCATATCCGGGAGATTCAGATCGAGGAGGATGAGGTGGGGCAGATGCGCGCGGGCGAGTTCGAGACCGAGCGCGCCTCTGATCGCGGTGAGCAGCCGGTACTCCGGTCGCATGGCGAGCACGCGCTCGACGAGCCGGATATTCAGTTCCTGATCCTCGATATAGAGGATGATGCGTTGCGCGGCCTTCTCCTGGGAATCCGGGTGAGGGTCGGCGGGTTTGGACTCGGGGCGGGGGAGCACGACGCGGAAGGTGCTGCCCTGGCCCTCGACACTCTCGGCATCGAAATCGCCCCCCAGCGCGCGGACCACGCTCCGGGAGAGGGCGAGTCCGATGCTGGAGCCTTCGACATTGGCGCCCTCGGCCCCACCGCGCTCGAAGGGAAGAAACAGGCGCGCCAACTTCTCCGGGGCGATGCCGAAGCCAGTATCGGCGACGGAGATGGAGACCAGGCGGTCGGGAAGCTCGGAGGCGCTGACCGTGACCTGGCCGCCGGGACGGTTGTACTTCACCGCATTCGAGAGGAGATTCACAAATACCTGGGAGAGGCGCGTGCGGTCTCCGAGCACCGAGAGCGGCCGTTCGCAACTCGGATCGAGATGGATTTCGATCCCATGCCGCTGGGCCAGTTCGTGGGTGAATTCGCGCGCCTCGCGCAGAAACGGGGGCAGCTCGATCGGCTCGGGGGTGAGGGTGGCGTGGCCGGACTCGAGGCGCGAGATGTCGAGCACCTCATTGATGAGCGAGAGCAGATTGCGCCCGGCGCGCGAGATGTGCTCGACGCTTTCGCTCTGGCTCGGCGTCGGGCTGTCGATCTCGAGGAGTTGGGCAAAGCCGAGGATGGCATTGAGCGGCGTGCGCAGTTCGTGGCTCATCCGCGAGAGGAATTCCGTCTTCGCGCGATTCGCGCCCTCGGCCTGCGCGATCGCCCGGCGGATGCTCTCCTCGGCGCGCTGGCGCTCGATGGCCGCCGTGAGCAGATTGGCCACGGATTGGAGGAAAAAGACGTCGTCCTGGGTGAAGGAGCGCGGCTGCCGCGAAAAGGCCGCGAGCACGCCGATGGGCGCATTGCCCGACTCGATGGGCACCGTGAGTCCGCTCCGCGCGCCGCTCTCCCGCGCTTCGCCGGAAAGCCGGAATCGCGTCTCGGTGAGACTGTCCTCCATGATCACCGGGCAGCGCGCCAGGAGGGTGTAGCCGGATTGCGATTCCAGGCCGCCGGAGACGCGGGTCATCGCGGGGTCCGGCCATCCGGCTTCCGCGAGCGCGCGCAACTCGCGCTGGCCGGGCGTGACTTCGAGGATCGAGCAGTAGTCGATGCGCAGCGTCGAGCGCACCACCCGCGCCGCTTCCGCGAGGAGCACCGGGAGATCCACTCCACCGAGCGCGCGCTGCCCCAGCACCGAGACCATCTCCTGCTGGAGCGCGCGATCCTTCAGCTCCGCATAGGCGCCCGCGAGCTCCGCGGTGCGTTCGGCCACGCGCGTCTCGAGATGTTCGTGCCCGCGCGAGAGCTCCTCCTGCGCGGCGCGCTGCGCGGTCACGTCGGCGAGGAAGCCGACCATGCGTCCGAAGTGGCCGAGCCGATCGAGGAAAAAGTAGCCATTGGCCGCGATCACGATCTCGCACTGATCCTTGCGCCAGACGCGGAATTCCAGCCGGAAGGGATCGCGTGTCGCGACCACGCGTTTGATCTCCTGGTCGAAGCGCTCGGCGTCCGCCGGCTGCACGAGCTGGCGGAAGCGGTCGAGCCCGCCCTGCATCTCGCTCATGGTGAAGCCGAGGAACTTCTCGATGTCGCCCGCGTAGGTGATGTCGCCGGTGAAGGAATTCCAGTCGAAGAGGAGCTGGCCGCTGGCCCGGATCGCGGCGTCGTAGCGATTCGCCCACTCGATCCGTGCGATCTCCTCCCGCTTCCGGTCGCTGATGTCGCGCATGATCGTCGAGATGAACTCGACACTGCCGTCAGATCCCGGATGGGTGAGGATGACTTGCGAGACGGGGATCTCCGTGCCATCGCGGCGGAGCAGCGCGGTCTCGCCTTTCCAGTAGCCGTCGCGCGTGGCGGAGGGGATGCCGATCCCCATCACGATTTCGAAAGCCCAGGCCGGATGGCATTCGTGCATCTGCTCCGGGAGCGGATCTTCCCGCATCAGGCCGAGCATCGTGCGCCCGGCCTGATTCACGAACATCGGTTTGCCGTCTGGGCTCATCATGCCGACGAAATCCGTCGTCGCCTCGAGGATGCGGGCAAAGCGCTCGCGATCGCGCCCGGCGGGCGCGCTCTCCGGCGGAGGTGCGGCATCGAGCGCGGCGGCGGCTTTGGGCGATCGCTTGCGGGCGGGTTTGGGCATTGAGGAGAAGGCTGAAGGATGAAGGCTGAAGGATGAAGTAAAAGTCAGATCATTTCGCGTGCGGAGCGCCTCACGACTTCATCCTTCATCCTTCATCCTTCCGACTTCATCCTTTTCCTACTCCGGCAGTTCCCGCCCCTTCGTTTCAGGGCCGAACCAGATGAGGATCATACCGAATACATAGATCCCGGCCATCACGGATGCGGCCTTGGGGAAACTGTTGTCGAAGAAGTTCATCAGGGTCGCCGTCTGCAGGCCGCCGATGGCGGCGACGATGCGCCCGAAATTGAAGGCGAACCCCTGGCCGGTGGCGCGCACCGCCGTGGGGAAAAGCTCCGGCAGATACAGCGGGAAGAAGCCGTAGAAGGAAGCGGTGGTCGCTCCCGCGACGAAGGTGCAGAAGAGGAAGTAAGTGCCGTAGGCCGTATTGGTCTGATAGAGCAGGAGCGCCCCGCCGATGGAGCTCAAGCAGAGGATCGCGAAGGTCCTGCGCCGCCCGAAGCGTCCCGCGCAAAGCGCCGCCACCATCGTCCCCACGATGGCGCCGATCGAGAGCCACACGAGCGTCCATTCCTTTGCGTGCGGCGTGTTGGGCGCGAGCTCCTGGGTCACCCAGCGGGGCGCCCATTGCGTCGAGCCCCACGTCCCGAGCAATGCCACCGCGGCCAGCCCCGCGCCGAAGATCATCATCTTGATGACTCCCTGATTGTGGCTGTGCGTAAAGGAGCCCGCCGCCTCGGACCGCACCAGGTATCGCCGCACCGGATACAGGAAGCCGAGCAGCGCCAGGACCAGCCCGATGACGGTGAGCACCGTGGCGATCGGCGCACTCGTTCCGGCTGGCGACCACGCCCAGATGATCATCAGTGCGCTGAGGCTCCCGAAGAGCACGCCAAACAAATCCACATTTGCCCAGTGCGAAGTGTGCCCGCGGTCCCGCTCCGCCTCCCACTTCTCCGACTCCGGCACGAAGAGCCGGATGAGCAGGACGAGAAACGCCGGGAGCGCTCCGCTGATCATCAGCAGCCGCCACGCGGAGTTGCCGAGCAGGTAGTCGATGGTCGCCTGCGAGAAGCCTACCCCATTCAAAATGCCGCCCGTCGCCTCCGTGAAACTGAGCAGCGTCATGCTCAAGACCGCGGCCAGCAGGTAACCGACGTTCGCCGCCGCGCCGATGAGCCCCGCGGTGAGCGCGCGCGATTTGCCCGGCCAGATTTCATTCACCAGCGCCACGCCGAGCGACCACTCGCCGCCCATGCCGAGCGAGGCGACGAAACGATACGCAGCGATATGCCACGGCTCACTGGCAAAGCCACACAGGCCGGTGAAGATCGCGTAGGTGAAGATGCTCAGCGACATCGCCCGCACGCGTCCGATCTTGTCGCCCAGCCAGCCAAAGAGCACCCCGCCGCTCGCCGCGCCGACGAGGAAGACGGCGATGATTGCGCCGAACCATTTTGCCGCGTCCGCTTCGGCGCCCGCCCCGAGCAGATCCTTCAGCGCCGGCTGGCCGACGAGCGGAAAGAGGCCCATCTCGAAGCCATCGAACATCCATCCGAGGATGGCCGCGACGAGGGTGAGGATGCGCTGGCGCTGAGTGGTCTTTGGGGAGTGCACGGCATCTGCGTAGCAGACGGGCTCTTCATTGCGCTCCAAAAATGTGCGCCGCAAAACGCGGCAATGCCGCGCGAGCATTCCAACAAGCTGTCATTCTGCAGTGGAGCGGAGCGGAACGAAGAACCTCTCGCATCGGTGGGCAGGGGCGGTGCGGCGCACTGATGGCGCGCCCCGCGCCGCACCACCGTGGGTCGCGGGTGCGAGAGGTTCCCCCGCTCTCTTACTTCACCGAGAATGCGAAGACCGTCGTCGAACGAAACGTCTCGCCCGGCCGCAGCATGGTGCTCGGGAAATGCGGATGATTCGGCGAATCGGGAAAGTGTTGCGTCTCGAAACACACCCCGGCGTGCGGGCCGTAGATCGCGCCGCCGCGCCCGGCGAGGTTCTTGAGATGATTGGCCGTGTAAATCTGCATCCCCGGCTCGGTGGTCGAGACGCCCATGGTGCGGCCGCTGACGGGATCGTGCAGCTCCGCCGCGAGCGTCAGCGTGCCGGGCGACGGGGAGTCGATCACGAAGTTATGATCGTAGCCGGATGTCGCCGTGAGCGCGGCGAGATCGCGCCCGATCGGTTTCGCCTTGGAGAAATCCAGCGGCCCGTCAGAGACCGGGAGCAACTCGCCCGTGGGGATTAAATCCGCATCCACCGCCGTCGCGCGCGACGCGTGCAGCCGCAGCTCGTGTCCGAGGATGTCGCCCGTGCCCGCGAGATTGAAGTACGCGTGATTGGTGAGGTTCACGACGGTTGGCTTTTCCGCCGTCGCCTCGTAGTCGAGCCGCAGTTCGTCCTTCTCCGTGAGCGTATAGGTCACCGCGACCTTCATCTTTCCCGGATAGCCCTCCTCGCCATCCGCCGCCGAGTAGGTGAAGCGCACCGCGCCCGCACCCGCCGCCTCCCCGCGCCAGTTGCGCCGGCCAAATCCATTCGGCCCGCCATGGATGTGATGTTTCCCGCTCTTCGCCAGCACGACCTCCCTGCCATCGAGAGTGAACTTCCCGTGCGCGATCCGATTCGCAAAGCGCCCAATGATCGTGCCGAATCCTGGGTGCGGCTCGATGTAGCGCTCGACCGCGTCGAAGCCGAGCGTCACATCCGCCAGCCGGCCCGCGCGATCCGGCACGGACATCTCGATGAGCGTCGCGCCCCAGGTGATGATCCGCGCACGCAGCCCGTGGGCATTGGTGAGGGTGAAGACTTCGACGGGCTGGCCATCGGGAGTCCGCGTGGCGATCGTGCGTTTGGCGGGTTCGGCGTGCAGCCCGGCGGCGAGTGCGAGAGCGAGGAAGATGGGGAGTTTCATCGGAGGATCGTAGAGCGAGTGTGCCTTCCAGGCCACTCGCTTCGACGGCGCTCTCCGTGGGGCGCGGCGCCGCGCATTGTCTTTCCTTTCCTGCGCCGCTCGCCCTAGCTTTTCGCCCGCATGAAATCTTCCCTCATCGTCATTCATGGCGCATCGCTGCTCGCCGCCGGAGCGCTCATCGCGGCGGATGCCAAGTTCGAAAACGCGGGCTGGCCCG
>JBGSYE010000314.1:0-6750 GCA_041751075.1 Chthoniobacteraceae bacterium | reverse complement strand
GGTCCGGTGGAATCGGCGCCGAGCCGGAGGGAGGGCTCGCGCCTTCCAGTTCGAGCAGGTGGCGCAGGCGCTGGGCGGGATCGCGCAGGACTTGCCACGCGGAGTTCACGGCGGTGAAGGCAGCCGCATCACCTCCGGGCGCGTCCGGGTGCCGGGCCGAGCCGATCCGATGAAACGCGTCCTTCAACACCGCCGGCTCTATCCACGGGCGCGCTGGCAGGTCGAGAGTGGCAAAATGATTCGGCACGCGGGGCGGTATAGGCGCGCGCTTCGCCGACGACAACGGCGCGCTTTCCGCTCTTGCAACCGCGCTCGCGTCGGCTACGGACTCGACGCTGCGACGTTCCTCCTTATGAAGCTCACTTCCTTTCTCCCACTGCTCCTCGCGCTGACGGCGTTTCTCTGCGCGGGCTGCGAAAAGATCACCGAGGCGGACAAGGCGGCCGCGATCGAAACGGTGCATGCGAATCTCGCGGCGATGAAAGCGCGGGACGTGGAGGCGATTGGCGAGACCGTGCATCCGAACAGTCCGCACTTTGAGACGACGAAGGCTTTCGCGCAGCAGCAGGCCGAGCGCTACACGCTGCTCTACGATCTGAAGAGCGCGGAGTTCGATTCGGTGAAGGGCGGGGAGATCCGGGTGCGCTTCGTGCAGGAGACTCGCAAGGTGCTCGGCCCGGACGATCTGAAGGACAATCGCGTGACCGGCGTGCATATCCTCCGGCGCGATGGCGCGAAGTGGAAGCTATGGGGGACTGAGGTGCAGAAGACGGAGGAGCTGGGGCCGGTGACCAGCCCGCCGCAGTGATGCGTGATCGCCTGATCCATGGCCGACAGCAGTGGGCCGCGCTCGTCGCGCTGGCGCTGGCTTCGGCGCTGTGTTTCGGGCTCGTGCAGTTCCGCGCGATCTACTCCGATCACGTGGCCTTCACGGCCTTCTTTTGGAATCTCTTCCTCGCGTGGATTCCGCTCGCGGCGACGCTGCCGATCTACGGTATGCGCCGGAGCCGGGGCCGGCGCTGGCCGATCGTGGGCGTGTGCTTCGTGGTCTGGTTCCTCTTTTTTCCAAATGCGCCCTACATCGTCACCGATCTCCAGCACCTGGTGAAGCGGCCGGGCGTGCCGCTGTGGTACGACCTCATCACGATCATGTCGTTTGCCCTCACGGGGCTCTTTGTCGGCTACCTCTCGCTTTACCTCATGCAGGAGGTGGTGCGGGGGTGGTATGGGCGCGCGGTGAGCTGGGCGTTTGCGCTCGGGATGCTCGGGGTGAGCGCCTTTGGCATCTATCTCGGCCGCTTCGTGCGCTGGAATTCCTGGGACGCCCTCACCGCTCCACTCGCGACGGTGGCCGATGCGGCGCGCATCGCGAATCCCGCCACGAACCCCCAGGCGCTGGCCTTTTCCGGCACGTTCTTCGCCTTCTCGCTGGTCTGCTACCTCATCGTCTATTCCTTCACCCACCTGCATGCATGGGTGGAAATGCCGCGCGACGGCGAGCGAAAGTAGCCGGCGGGCCAGCGGGGGGAAAATGACAATTGCCGTGGCCCGGCACTTGCGTTACCGCAGGGAACCGATTCGCCATGTCCCTCATTCGCTCCTTGCTCTGGTTCTCGCTCTTCCTCGTCGCGACCTTCGCGTTCACGGTGCTTTTTGAGCACGGGACGGATAACTATTTCGAGAACGCCAAGAAGGAGAAGGAGTACCTGCTGAAGATGGTCTCCAGCGCGCCGGCGAAGAAGGCGGACGGGACGGACAAGCTGCTCAGGTAACGTCCAAGGGGCGGGGAAGTTTCGGCGGTCAATCTTGCCGACCGCGGGCATTGTCAAAGCTCGGAAGGCAGTGCTACGGTGCTTGCACTTTTCCTCCTATGCCCATCTCCACTGACAAGGAACTGCCCGAAAACTCCCGCCAGCTCTGGCTCAAAGCATTGAGCGCCGTCGAGCTGCGCAACTACGGCTACGCCATCTCGCTCATCCAGGCCGTGCTCAAGGAGACGCCCGGTTTTCTCGATGGCCGCAAGCGGCTGCGCAAAGTGGAGTTTGCCGCCACCAAAGGAAAAAAGAGCTTTCTCTCCGGCCTCTCCGGCGCCTCGCTGAAGGGGGGGAGTGTCTTGAAAAAGAATCCGCTCGAGGCGATGGAACTCGCGGAAAAATCGCTGGAGTCCGATCCGGGAAACGCCCAGGGAAATCATCTGCTCAAAGATGCCGCCAAGGCCGCCGGGTATCCGGAGATCGCGGCCTTTGCCCTCGAGACGCTCGTCGAGGTGAACCCGACCGACACCAAGGTCATGCACGAGCTGGGTGACCTGTACACCGCCATCGGCGATTCGGACAAGGCCGTGGACCTTTACGCAAAGATCGCCGCGGCGAATCCCGCCGACATGGTCGCGGTGAAGCGGAGCAAGGACGCCGCCGCGACAGCCACGATGAAGAAAGGGGGCTGGGAAAAGGAAGGCAGCTTCAAGGACAAGCTCGCGAACAAGGAGGAAGCCGCCGCCCTCGAGCAAAAGAGCCGCATCGTCCGCAGCGCCGAGGCCATCGACGAACTCATCGCCGAGTTGCACCCGAAGTGGGAGGCGGACGAAACGCACGTCGATAATTGCAAGCGCATGGCCAAGCTCTGGGAGGAGCGCTACGAGGTCGAGCCCAACGACGATGCGCTCGCCAACGCCATCTGGTTTTACGAGCACACGAATACCGTGCTCAACGGCAGCGATCCCGGAGTCCAGCGGAAGCTCTCGGACCTGAAGATGAAGCAAACCGAAGGACAGATCAAAGCGCAGGATGACTACGCCTCCTCGACGGAAACCTGGCTGGCCGGCGAGGGCGCGAGCCTGACCGACGACGAGAAAATTCCCTACCAGCAGGCCGTCGAGGACGCGAAGAACGAGGCCGCCAGGCTGCGCAAGGATCGGGACGAATTGCTGATCGGCGAAGCCCGCCGCCGCATCGAACGTAATCCGACCGATCTCCAGCTCCGTTTCGAGCTCGGCGAGTTGCTCGTGCAGGCTGGCCAGTACACCGAGGCCATCGAGCAGCTCCAGCGGGCGCGGCAGAATCCCAACGCGCGGATCAAGGCCATGCGCTACCTCGGGCAGTGCTACAAGGAAAAGGGCATGCTCGATCTCGCGGCCAAGCAGCTCAAGGACGCCTCCAGCGAGCTGCTCGCGATGGATGGCTTGAAAAAGGAAATCCTCTACGAGCTCGGCCTCGTGTACGGGTTGCTGGAGAAGAAGGACGAGGCCCTCGCCTGCTTCAAGGAGATCTACGAAGTGGACTACGGCTACCGCGACGTGGCGCAGCGGGTGGAGAGCTCCTACGGGACGTAAGACCCGTCCGAGAATTGCATTGCGCACCCGAAGTCGCCGCCTATAGTGCGCGCCCTTTCGCAACCCAGGATCCCGATCTTATGTCCCAACATCGCAGCCTCAAAGGAGCCAGCACCATCGCCGCCAAGCGCAATGTCTTGAAGCGCTTCGAGCGCGTCGAGCTGCTCAAGAAACGCGGTCAGTTCAAGGCCGGCGACAAGGTCATCGGCCTGCGCAAGACCAAGCCGGAAGCGTAAGCCCAAGCGCCGAGCCACCGCGCCGATTTCAAAACCGCCGGACGAGCGATCGTCGGGCGGTTTTGCTTTTCCGGCAGGCGCCTTTGCGGTCCATTGCCAGCTCCCGTCTCGCGCTACCGCCGTCGCCGCTATGAATGTCCCCCACTTCAAGGCTCCAGCCTCCGGGCTCATCACCGCCCTGCTTTTCGCCGTGGCTGCGCTGGCTGCGGAGCCGGCGCTGCCGAGCGCGAAGCCCGTTCCGTGGATGCAGGCGGTGCCGCAGGCGCACGCGCAGGTTTCCTTTCAGCGCGATGGCGTCGAGGTCGCCCGGTACCATTACGGCGACGATCTGAACCGGCCCTTCCTCTTCCCCGTGATCGGGCCGTCGGGGCGTTCGCTGACCCGGATGGGCCACCCGCGCGATCCGCAAGGGCACAGCCATCACAACTCCGTCTGGATCTCGCATCAGTTCGTCAATGGGGTGAACTTCTGGGGCGATAGCAGCGGGGCCCGGATCGTCCACCTCCGCACGCGGCGAATGGACGACAGCGACGAGGCCGCTTTTCTCGAAACGGAAAACGCCTGGCGCGACAAGGACGGTGCGACGCTCCTGACGGAACTCCGGCGGACAACCGTCCGGGATCTCGCCAGCGGGGAGCTGCTGCTGGTGATCGAGACCCAGCTCGAAGCACGCGGCGCTGAGGTGAAGCTCGATGAATCCGCTTTTGGCATGTTTGCGGTGCGGATGGCGAAGACCATCGGGGTGCATGATGGCGGCGGGACGATCCGCAACTCTCAGGGCGGAGTGGACGAGGCGAACTGCTTCCGCAAGCCGGCGCGCTGGTGCGACTACTCGGGGCCGATCACCGCGACGGCCATCGAGGGCATCACGCTCCTGGATCATCCGATGAATGCGCACCACCCGGTGCCGTTTCACGTTCGCAATGACGGATGGATGGGCGCGTCGCTCACCTTTGCGGGCGCGATCGTCATCAAACCGGGTGCGCCGCTGCGGCTGCGCTACGGCCTGTATGTGCATGCCGGGCTGCCGCCGGTGGAGGCGCTCGAAAATCGCTGGCGGGAGTTCGCCGAAACCGAGTTCACCGATTTCCCCGCGAAGCGCTGAAGCACGCCGGGCCTCTCCGCAGCGTCGCGTTGACTTCGGGTGCTTCCGCCAGCATCCTTTTCGCCATGGACACCCCCGAGCCGCCCAAGCCAGTCATCGAGCGAGTGAAGGAGCGCCTGGCCGCTTCCCGATTCTTCACCTTCTCGCTGATGCTCCATATCGTCATCGTCATCGTCGGCGGCAGCGTCGTGCTCATCAAGAAAGTCATGGACCCGCCGGATTTCGAGGCCGCGGATGGCTTGATCGGCGGCGACGAATCCATCGCCGCACCTCCGAGCCCGGTCGATCTCACCCAGCAGCAGTTCACGCCCACGGTGCCGGAGCTGAATGCGCCGCAACTCACGACGATCACCACGACGAATATGGCGACGCCCGTCTTCCAGGTCGCCGCGGTCGCGCCGCAGGTGAAGCCTGTGAATACCGACGCTATGGCCAAGTCGCTGAGCGAGGCCGCAAAGTCGCTGGGCAAAGGGATGGGCGCCGGTCTCCCTGGCTCGATGGCCGGACGTATGGGTGGCAGCGCCCGGCGCGCCGCGATGATGGCCAAAGGCGGCAAGGACAAGAGCGAGCAGGCGGTGCTCAAGGGCCTGCGCTGGCTGGTGAAGAATCAAAACGAGGACGGCTCATGGAGTAGGGAAAACCGCGCGGCGATGACCGGGCTCGCGTTGCTCGCCTTCCTCGGCCACGGCGAATTGCCGAACTCCCTGGAGTTTGGCCCCGCCGTGGAGAAAGCCGTGAACTGGCTGCTGACAAACGGCCAGAAGTTCGAGGGCCGGATGAACATGGCCGCGAAGTTCAGCCAGTCGGGAGTGTATGAGCACGGCATCGCCGCCTATGCGCTCGGTGAGTATTACACGATGAGCAAGGACGAGCGGGCCGCCGATCTCCTCCGGCAGGCCATCCAGTACATCATCGACGGACAGGGTCCGGATGGCGGGTGGATGTATTCCTTCGACAAGACCCAGAGCGACACCTCGGTCACCGGCTGGCAGATTCAGGCCTTGAAAGCGGCGCACCTCTCCGACCTCGATATCTCGGGTGTCTCCGAGACGATGGACAAAGCCATGCTCAATCTGAAGCGCGTGCAGGGGAAACAAGGCGGCTTCGGCTATCGCACCCCGCAGGACCGCTACAGCCTCTCGGGCGTCGGCGTGCTCTGCACGTATTTCTGGAAACAGAAAAAGGACAAGATGGTCACCGATGGGATGCAATTCATCATCGACAAGGTGAAGAGCGACGAGCCCATCAAGTATGCTGGCGCCACTGCGGACCTCTACGCCTGGTACTACCATACGCAGGCCGCGCTCATGGTCGGCGGCAACGCGTGGACGACGTGGAATCGGCTCTTCCAGGATGAAATCGTGGACGCGCAGAGCCCCGATGGAAGCTGGCCCCCGCACGGCGGCAAGGGCCACGGGCCCGAGAAGAAGCCCGATGGAGCGGGCCCTGTCTATCGCACCACGCTCTGCATCCTGATGCTCGAAGTGTACTATCGCTACATGCCGAGCACGAAGGGCTGATGCGTAGTCGCGAGCTTTAGCTCGAAAAGTCGCGGTCGCGGGCTAAAGCCCAGGACTACTTTCGTCATCCCGATGCCCAACTGGTTTTCGTTCCACTTTCAGGACTTCGCGTTCTCGTTCCTCAGCATCCTCCTGGAAGGCGTGCCCTTCGTCCTCCTCGGCTCGCTCATCTCCGGCTTCGTCGATGTCTTCATCTCCTCCGAGCGCGTCGCGCGGATGCTGCCGAAGAATCAGGGCGTGGCGATCCTCGTGAGCGGCTTGCTCGGGCTCATCTTCCCGATGTGCGAATGCGGGAGCGTCATCGTCATCCGCCGCTTCATCCGCAAAGGGCTGCCGCTCGGCTGCGCCGTCACCTACATGCTCGCCGCGCCGATCGTGAGCCCCATCGTGGCGCTCAGCACCTATGCGGCGTTCAAGGGCCAGAGCCCGGAGCTGATGACCGCGCTGCGGCTCGGGCTCGGATTCAGCCTCGCGGTGCTCGTGGGTTTCATCGTGCGCGGCCTGCCGCGGGCGCTGATCCTGCAGCCGGCGATGCTCGGCGAAGCCAGCCGCCAGCGC
>JBGSYE010000313.1:0-7430 GCA_041751075.1 Chthoniobacteraceae bacterium | reverse complement strand
GCCGCGCTGCATCTGCGCAAGCCGCACAGCCTCCAGCGGACCTGGGCGCTCACGCTCGCCGCGGCGCTCCTCTACATCCCCGCGAATCTCCTCCCGATCATGCGCGCCGACCAGATCGGCGGCGATGAGGAGAATACGATCCTCGGCGGGGTGGTGCTGTTTTGGGAACACCAGGCCTACCCGATCGCGATCGTCGTCTTCACGGCCAGCGTCGTCATTCCCATCCTGAAGCTGCTCGCCATCGTCTCCCTCTGCCTCTCGGCGCGCCGCTGCCGGGCTCCGCGCGCGATGACGCGCATCTATCGCCTCACGGAGCTGGTGGGCCGGTGGTCGATGGTCGATGTCTTCGTAGTCGCGATCCTCGTCGCGGTGGTGCAGCTCGGCTCGCTCATGTCCATCGAGCCTCGCCCCGGAGCGCTGGCCTTTGCCGGCGTGGTCGTGCTCACGATGTTTGCGGCGATGTCCTTCGATCCACGACTCCTCTGGGACTCCGGTGATGGGGCTCTCTCGCCGAAACTGCCGAAGTCACGCTCATGAACGACCCCTCACCCACCGCGCCTCCGCCGGTGCCGCCCGCGCCGATCGTCCAGAGCGGACGAGGCCTCTCGCCGGTGTGGATCATCCCGATCGTCGCCGCGCTGCTCGGGCTCTGGCTGGTCTGGCAGCATTACGCGGGGAAGGGGCCGCTCGTCGAAGTCCACTTTGAGACCGCGGAGGGCATCGCCGCGGGCAAGACCGCGGTGCTCTGCCGCAGCGTGAGCATCGGGATGGTCGAGACGGTGCGGCTCTCGCCCGATCTCAAGGGCGTGGTGACCACGATGCGCATCGATCCCGATGCCGCCGGCTTGTTGAAGCGCGACACGCGCTTCTGGGTGGTGCGGCCGCGCTTTGGCGGCTCCGGCATCTCCGGCCTCGGCACGCTGGTCTCGGGGACGTACATCGAGCTCGATCCCGGCAGCTCCGCCACCCAGGCGCGCAAATTTCAGGGACTCGAAAACCCGCCCGTGACTCCGCAGGGCGTGCCGGGCCTGCACGTCACGCTCGTCGCGGACAAGGCCGGCTCGGTCGGCCCGGGCTCGTCGGTGTACTACCGGGGCATCAAGGTCGGGCGCATCGAGAGCCAGACCTTCAATCCCCACAATGGGCGGGTGGAATTCGGCGCCTTCGTCGGGGGCGATTTCGGCAAGCGCATTACCACGCGGACGCGCTTCTGGAATGTGAGCGGCATCGACCTCGACGTGAGTGCGAATGGCGTGCGCCTGCGCACCGGCACGCTCGAATCGCTGGTCGCCGGCGGCGTGGCTTTTGAAGCGGGCGACGACGGCGCTCACCCCCAGCCCGCGGAGGACGGCGCCGTCTTTCCCCTCTACGAGAACTACGACGACACCGAGGAGACCTCGCTCAATCCCCGGCTCACCTATCTCTTGCTCTTCAAGGACAGCGTGCGCGGATTGAGCCCCGAGGCGCCGGTGGAATTCCGCGGCATCCGGGTCGGTACGGTGAGCGGCATCTCCTTCGACTACCTGCCCGACGACGCGGAGCGCCGCGTGCCCGTGCTCATCCGGATCGACCCGACGCTCATCGCCGATCTGCCCGACAGCGACGCCGCCGCCGGCACCGCGATGATCGCGCAGAGCGTGCGCAACGGCCTGCGTGCCACCCTGCGCACCGGCAATCTGCTGACGGGCCAGCTCTTCGTGGATCTCGATCTGCAAAAGGACGCGCCGCCCGCTTCCGTCGTCGTCCTCGGCGGCTTCCAGATCATCCCCACGGTTTCCTCTGGGCTCGGGCAATTGCAGGACAAGCTCACCGCCTTGCTGGACAAAATCCAGGCACTCAAACTCGAGGAGACCGTGAGCAATGCCTCCGGCGCACTCGCGGAAATCAAGAGCGCCGCCACCGATCTGAAAGGCGCCGCGGCGAACCTCGACAAGCTCCTCGCCTCGAAGGAAACGCAGGCCCTGCCCGGCGAACTGAAGACCTCCATCGAAGCGCTCCGCAAGACCCTCGATGGCTTCGGCGAAGGCTCCGCCGTCTATCGCGAGCTCGTCGGCACCCTCGACGATCTGAGCAGCGCGCTGCGTTCCTTCGACTCCCTGAGCACGACCATCGAGCGCAAACCCAGCTCGCTGCTCTGGGGCAACCCGAAGGGCAAAGTCGCCCCGCCGAAGGGCAAACTTCCATGATGAGAAATCGCCTGCTCGCACTCGCCGCCGCGCTCGCGCTCGCCGCGTGCAGCACCCCGGAAGTCTATTACCGCCTGAGCGCCGATGGCCCCGCGCCGTCGAATACCTCCGGCTTCGCCCTCGGCGTCGGCCCGGTGGTGCTGCCCGACTATATCGACCGCGGCGAACTCGTCTTTCAGAGCGAAGCGAATCGCTTCGAAGTGCCCTACGAACATCGCTGGGCGGGCTCCCTGCGCGAGACCACCACGCGCGTCCTCGGCACAAACCTCGCCCGCCGCCTCGGCACCGGGAACCTGCACCTCTACCCATGGGATCCCGGCACGCCGCTGCGCTACCAGGTGCGCGTCGAAGTGCGGCAATTCCACGCCGTCTCCGGCGGCGACGCCATCCTCCAATGCACCTGGCGTATCGAGGATAAGCAAAGCGACAAAGTCGTCCTGCGGCAGGCCGGCAACTTCACCGAGCCCGTACGGGGCAATGGCTACGAAGCCGTGGTCGCCGCCGAGAGCCGCCTGCTCTCACAGCTCGCCGCCGCCATCGCGGCATCGTTTCCTCGCGGCCAGCCGGCAGGGCGGCGGATTACTCCGCTTTGACCACCGTGAGTTCGGCCTGGTACTGGCCGAGGATGGCGAGGGTCAGCAGGCCGTGGCCCGCGCCGCCGGAGCGGCCGGAGAGTTCCACGGGCACTTCCTGCTTCGCTCCACCGGTGGGCTTGAGTGGCGCTCGGAGCAGCGGTTCCTTGCCTGCTGCGTAGAGCACGAGTTCCGCACCCGCGGTGGCGCTCCTGGCGATGCCGGCGAGGAAGAGCCACACCTCGGTTTCCTTCCCAGAATCGCTGAGCGTGATGGTGCGCAGCTTCTCAGCCGGCACTGTCCTGCCATCCACCACGAGCGACAGCTTCCGCATCCAGAGCTGGCCCAGCGGAGCGATCGTACTGCCAGAACCGGCGAGTGTTTCTTCCGTGAGTCTCTGGTCCGGCATGAAGAGGATGCCGCTGTCGTCGCCGACCTTGACCAGACTCGGCTTTTCTTCGTCCGCGATGATCGCCAGTGGGGCGTCGGTGAGGGTGCCGAGTGCGGACTTCAGTTTGCGCGCGGCCTTCTGTCCGGCTTCGAGGTCGGTGGTTTCCTGCGCGCAGACGGGGTGGGCGAGGGCGAGGGCGAGGGCGAGGAGGATGGATTTCACGGAGGGATGGACGCTCGGGCGAAGCGTTTGGTTACGGAAGAATGCAGGGCCATTCCGCGACACGCCTGGAGTGGCGGCTGAAGTGAGGGACGGTGGACGAGCGGGAGACGCCGCTCCTACCGCAGACCCTTCCACCCCTTCGCTGGACGGCCGGCGGCGGCCCAGGATTCGTAGAGCTGCCAGCCGCGGCGGAGCAGGCTGGAGGTTTCATTGAAGCGATCGTCGGAGCCGAGCACGATGACGTTCAGGCGCCGCGGAGTGATGATGTGCCGGTCGCCTTCCTGGCGGGAGTCCGGTGGTTTCGCGGCGGAGATGATGAGGCACTGGCCCGCGCGGCGGGTGGTGCCGGTCTTCACTCCGTCGATGTCGTCCACGCCGACGAGCTGATTGGTATTGCGGAGGAGATACGCGGCGGGCTCGCCCACGGCATTCTCGTAGGCGATCTTGCGCTCCTTCTGCGAGACGTAGAAGCGGAAGGCGCTGTTTGTCATCGCGTAGCTCGCGAGCTTTGCGAGATCCTCGGCGGTGGAGTAGGGGAGGGTGCGCTCGAGCGTGTCGAGGCCGTGGGCGTTGAGGAAGCGGGTGCGGTCCATTCCGAGCTTTCGCGCGAGCGCGTTCATCTGCTTCACGAACTCATCCACGGGCGCGACCTGTCCGTTCCCGAGCGCACGGCCGACGTGCTCGGCGAGCGTCTCGGCGGCTTGATTGTCGGACTGCATCATCGCCGCGTAGAGCAGATCGCGGAGGGAACAGCGGTCGCCCGGCTGGAAACCGATGCCGGCGGGCGTGGCGAGATTCGCCGCGGAAGACGGGACCGTGGCCATCTGGCCGAGATCCTCGCCGCGGGCCTCGGACCAATCGAGCACGACCATCGCCGCGGCGATCTTGGTCAGGCTGCCGACCTGGAGTTTCTTCGCAGCGCCCGAACTTTCGAGAATGAAGCCGGTGGTATTGTCGGCGATGGCGTAGGCGGATTCGGCGGCGGCGCGCGAGGAGAGCAACGCGAGGCAGAGAGCGAATAGGATTGGTTTCATGATCGCGAAGGGCGGGAGGATAAGGGGCATTCGGCGCGAAGCAATGCCGGGAGGGGGCGGAAAAATTCCAGGAGGAAGATTCCAAGTTCCAGGCAAGGACCAGGGTCCAAGGAGAGAAATCTCAAGCAGCGTCTGGCGGGGCGGAGCCGTGCCTGAAATTTCCAGACCTTGGTATTTTCTCCCCCTACTGCCCCGGCAGTGAGATGCCGCGCACCTTCTTGTACAGCGCGACGGCATACCGGTCGGTCATGCCGGAAACGAAATCGAGCATGCGCAGCAGGCCCTCATACGATGAGGCGAAGGGGTTGCGATCGGCATCCAGGGTCTCGCCGGGCACGAGTTGCAGCAGCTTCTTCGACCGCGCGGGATTCACGGCGGATTCATTGAGCGCGGAGACGAAGACATCGAGCAGGCCTCCGAGCACCTCGAACCCCGCGGCCTCGATCTCGACGCCGCGCGGGCTGTTGTAGATGCGGTCGCGGGAGATCCGCACGATCTCGTGCCACGCAGCGCTGGCGGGGATGGTCTCGATCAACGACGCGTCAAAGGCGCCCGCCAGCATGTCGGATTCATGGGCGAGGAAGAGTTCTGCGCAGGCGTCGATGGCGCTGCCGATGGCGAGGGTGCGCAGGAGCTGTATGCGCCGCATCGGGCTCGCGATGTCGCGCAGGCGTTTGGGTTCGTGACCCGGTGCGATCACGCTGTGGTAAAGATCGGCAGCATCGTCGTAGCCGACGTGGCCGAGGCGGAAGCCATCCTCGAGATCGACGAGCCGGTAGCAGGTGTCGTCCGCCGCTTCCACGAGGAAGGCGAGGGGATGCCTCACCCAGCTCCCGGCGATCGGTCCGCGAGGCAGCAGCCCGCAGCTTTCCGCGACGGCGGCGAAGTGCGCGCATTCGCTCTGAAAGAAGCCAAACTTTTTCGTGCTCGCGCTCTGGTGTTCGCGCGGAGCGTCGCTGCTGCGTGGATACTTGGTGAAGGCCCCGAGCGTCGCGCAAGTGAGCTGGAGGCCGCCGGCGTTGTCCGGCATTTGCAGGCGCGTGATGAGGCGGAAGCCCTGCGCGTTGCCTTCGTAGTTCTCGATGTCCGCGCGTTCTCCGGCAGCCAGGCCGTCGGCGGTCTTCTGTGCGTGCGGGGAATTTTTGAACCAATGCCGGATGGCGTCCTCGCCCGAGTGGCCGAAGGGCGGATTGCCGAGATCGTGGGCGAGGGCCGCTGCGGATGCGATCTCGCCAAAGTCGCTCGGATGCAGGCCGGGCAAGTCGTGCCGCGCGCAGAGCTCGCCGCCGACCCGGGTGGCCAGCGAGCGGGCCACGCTCGCGACTTCCAGCGAATGCGTGAGCCGGGTGCGCACATAGTCATTGTCTGCGAGCGGGAAGACCTGCGTTTTGTCCTGCAGCCGGCGGAACGCGCTCGAAAAGGTGATGCGATCCGAGTCGCGGCGAAACTCCGAGCGCGAGGGATCGTGCGGGCGCGCCTTGCGCTCGCGGCCGAGGCGGTCTTCGGAGAGGAGCGTGAGCCAGTTCATGGTCGTTGTGGCTTGAGCACGGAGCCATCGAGGAGGCTCGCGCGCGGCGAGCTAGCTCTGCAACCCGGCGGCCGCCAGCCGCTCCTCGACCCACGCGGCGTCCTCGGGATTCAGCGGGGGAGTGATCGGATGCCGGTAGGCGAACTTCCAGTAGCGGCCCGTGGTGTAGCAGCGGTCCACGAGGGCCTGGATGTCGAGCGGCACGTCGGGGTCGGTGACCCGCAGCGGGATGCGGATCACCGGCAGACGCTCGCGGAGCGGGCACGGGTACACTTCGCGCCGACCCGGCACCACGCCGCGACTCGCGCAGATGAGGTAGTGCTCGCCCGGATGCCGGAAGCCGGTGTAGTCCACATTCACCGTGCGCTGGCCGCCGCGCAGGAGGTCGATCTCGACGACATTCACGCCGGCCGCCACGTAAAGCCGGCGTTTGGCGCGGTAGGCTTCGCGGTGCGAGGTCTTGTTGGCGGGGCTGAGCACCTCGATCACGGTGACGAGGTCGCCGGAATCTGTGCGAATCTCGATCCAGCGATGCGGCGGCTCTTCGGCGATGAGCAATTGAGGTTCGGTGACGGTCACGGCCCCGGTGCCGGCGGCATTTTCCGGCGTCCAGACTGGCGGTAGCCCGTGTTCCCAGCCCCCGGTGGGCTCCACGATGGCGATGTCCGGTCGCACTCCGCGGTGCTTTCCGTCCGATGGAGCGAGGACATCCACATTCTCCTCGGCCTTGGCGATGAGATCGTCGGGGAGTTCCATGCCGAGGGCCTCGAGCGTCAGCCCGATGAGGCGGAGATGCACGTCTGGCCAGGATCGCTCCATGAACGGATTCATGCCGGGAAAGGGATTGGTCGTGCTCATCGGCGGCAGCGTGCCACCTTCGCCGGGGGCGCGCAATCACCCGCCGCCGCGCGCGACATCCCTCACTTCTTCGCGCCGTATTCGCGCACGAAGTCGATGCACTTCTTCGCGGCTTCGGGATTGTTGCCGACTTCGCGCTCGAGCTCTGCTGAAAGCGGGCCTTCAAAACCCTGCGCTCGGAATTCATCGAGCACTTCCTTGATCCCGCAGACTCCGGTGCCAAGGATCACGTCCTTCGCGCTCGGGAGCGGGGAGTCGAGATCCTTCAGGTGGCTGCTCATGATCCGCCCTTTCAGGATTCGCACGCAGTCGATCGGATTCAGCCCGCTCCGGCGCCAGTGGCCGAGGTCGGCGCACGCTCCGATGCGCGGGTCGCGGCCCTTGGTGACCTCGAGGATGTAGTTCGGATCCCACATGCGGTACTCGGGCTTCTCCGGCTTCTTCGGATGATCGTGGAAGCCGACCTTGATGTCGTATTCCTTCACCAGCGGTTCGAAGGTATCGATCGCATCGGCCGCTTCGGTATTGATCACGCGGATGCCGAAATATTTCGCGAAGTCGAAGATCGCCCGCGCTTCCGCCGGATCGTTCGGAATGGCGACGACTCCGTAGGCGACCGCCGTCACCCCTTTCTCCGCG
>JBGSYE010000312.1:0-4228 GCA_041751075.1 Chthoniobacteraceae bacterium | reverse complement strand
GCCCCACAGGCCGCGCTCCGCCGCAAGCCCTTCGCTGGCCTCGCGCAGCGCCCGCATGCTCGCCGCGGCATTTTCCTCGACCATATTCAGAAGCTGAAAGGCGATGGAATAGACGAGGCCGAGCTGCGGCGGCAGCTCCTCACCCTCGGCAGGCGGGGTGCGATCCGACCAGGGCAGATGGCGGAGAAGCGCGTGATGGCCGAGCTCCCCGAGCACCTCGCCGAGGCACCCGATGAGGAAGCGGAGATCGCGATCGATTTTCTCGAATCCGATCGCGACGTAATCTGGCACGGTGTTTCCCTGCATCGTGTTCATGAGTGTGACCCTCGCCGCTCTTGTCGCGGAGCCGCCCGGCAGCGGCAAGCAAATCCTCCCGGGCTCCACGCGCTACGGCAACTCGATCCGCAGCCGTCCGAACATCCTCGGACGGCCGGCGATCGGCGCGGTCGCAGGCTGGAGCGCGGTGAGCGGGTCGAGCGGAGTGGCGACTCCCGGGGTGAGCGGGTGCCAGTCGATCAGGTTCTCCGACCACTCGGGGAAGACCGTCACGCCGGTGGCATTGGTCCGCATTCGATGGGAAAGCTGAAAGTTTCCACCGACGCGGGAGGCCACGGGCAGGAGCGCAGGCTCGGATTTGTGCGGATCGGTGTTGAGGAGAAACTCCGCGAGATTCTTCAACCCGTCGCGATCCGGATCGTCACCGGCGAGGCTCCCGGCGCCGCCGGGCCAGGTGCGCGCGGCGGCCCACATCGCGTAGGTCGTCGGCTGCGGCGCGAGATTCACGACGACGAGCACGGGGTCGTGATCGCTGCTGCGATAGGGCGTGCCGACGTTCACCATCTGCTGAGCGGCGGATTTGTTTTCGAGGTTGTAATCGAGGAAGGCGGGCTCGTCCGCATTGATGTGCCAGTGATCGGTGAAGGTGATCTGGCTCGCCATCGTGCCGGTGGCAAAGACGTGATCGAGCCGCGCGCGCGCCTCGGTGAAGCGATAGCTGTAGCCGGCGCCGTGGAAGCGCGTGCCTTGATCCGCGTAGCCGCTGGCGCGCAGCACATCGAGCGGATCTTCTTCGCCCTGGGAATTGAGATCGCCGAAGATCAACACGTCGTCGTCGCCGACCGTGGCGCGGATGCCCTGGAGCCAGACGTGCAGCCGCGCGGCCTGCCGGCGGCGCAGATCGTTGAAGGCCCCCTGCCCGTCTCCCTGATCCGCGTCCGCGCCGGTCGCGCCGGAGGACGACTTGGATTTCCAATGGTTGAGGCAGGCGATGAAACGCTCGCCAGTCGCATTCTCGACGAAGACCTGCGCGACGGGGAGCCGCAGCGGGTTCGGGGTGTTCCAGACGATGTCATTGTCCGCGTAACACGGGCCGAAGAGCGCGATCTTCGACGGCCGGTAGAGCAGCAGCGTGCGGATGAAGTCCCCGCCTGGACCGCCCGCCGGATCGGGCACGATGTCGTACGGATTCCCGTTCACTGCGGCGTTCAAGGCGCTGAGCAAATCGTTCGCGGCGGCGCCGGTGTTTTGGATTTCGAGAAGCCCGAGCACATCCGCATCGAGCGCGGCGAGCGCGGCGACGATCTTGTCCTTCTGCCGCTGAAACTCCGCGGCATTGCCCGCGCCGCGATTCGCGCCGCCAAAAGTGATGAAGTAGTTCAGCACATTCATCGCCACCACTTTCACCCGCCCGCCGACGATCGGCGCCGCGGCGGGACGCGGATTGGCATCGACGAACGGCACGGCGCCGGTGGGCTGGATGCGGTAGCGTCCGCTCGCGTAGGAGAGGATGCCTTCGAGTCCCGTGACGGTGTCGCCGCAGCGGCGCGTGCCTTGCGCATTCAGGAAAGGCGTGGGGTCCGGATAGAGCACGCTGCTGGCATCGTCGAGGACCAGCGTGCGGAGTTGATTGGCCGCCGCCTGCGCCGCGATCGCAGGCACGTTTGAGCTGCCCGTGGAATTGGTGCCCGACGCAGGATCGTCGTTCGGATCGATGAGTTCCGTGGGATCGATGAGCGGTCCATCGGCGGCGAGGATGAGTTCGCCATTGCGCGCGTAGCCGATCGCAAAGTTCGCGCTCTGGTTCGTGCTGGTGACGTGCAGCGTCTGGGGAAAGCGCACGCGCATCGCCTCCAGCGGCTCGAGGCTGTTGCTGGCGAGCATCGGCAGGGCGGCATCCGTTATCGCCGGGAGCGGCGCCGTGCCTTCGATTACGAGCGAAGTGACGTAGGAGAGCTGCGTCTGATTTCCAAACTCCCCCGCCAGCCCCGTGACGACGACGACATCGCCCACGGCCACGGCAGCACTGCCTTCGGAGGTGAAATCATAGACGAACAAACCCTCCGAAGTCGCGGGATCGCCGTCCTCATTCACCGGTCGCGATTGCAGGAAAAAGCCACCCACCGCCGGCGACGCGCCCTGGAAATCCGCGGTGGCCACCCCGCGCACGGTGACGGTCTGCCCGCTCAGCGGTGTGGTCGCGCCACTGCCTTGCACCGCGCCGATCGGCTGCAAATTGGTGAGCACGGGTTGCGTGGTGAAGCTGCGGGTGAAGTTCGCCGGCAGTGGAGTGCCGCTGCCATTCGTCACCTGCGCGACCGGAATCGTGAGCGTGTAGCTGGCGCCTGGCTGCAACCTCGAGACCGGCGTGACCTCGTAGCGGATGGGCCCGCCCGCGATGCTCACGGGCACCGCGGCGGACATCGCGTCGGTGAGCTGCGCCCACGCGCCAGCGACGGTCACAGGCTGGTTGAACGTCACGTTCAGGCGGCTCGTCGTCGTCACGCCAGTTGCGCCATCGCTGGGAGATGCACCGATGACTTGCGGGGCCACGGCCGCTCCGGCGGGCGCGAAGAAGACCACGTCATCGAGCGCCAGCGCGTCGTCTTCGCCCGTCGAGTCGCTATCCCGCCAGCGCAGCAGGAGCATGTGTCCCGCAGGCCATGAGATCCCGCTCACTGTGGCGGAGATCAGCGCGCGATTGCCGGCGGCGTTGCCATTGAGCGCGTTCGCCGTGCCGGCGGAGACTGGCGCGATGAAATCCAGCGCCGGCACGGCGACGAAGGCGGCGCCGCTGTCGAGATCGAAGGCCGCGGGCTGGATGCGATAATCGAACGCCATTTGATTCGCGTTTGGCGTGCCGCCGGTGCGCCATTTCTCACCCGTGTAGCTCAGCGTGAATTGCGTGAGGGTCTGGCCGGTCGCGTTCATCAATCGCAATCCGGCCCGACAGACTCGCGTGCTGCTCGCGAGCAGCCCGAGCGCGCGCTCCGGGCTGCCCGGCACGCCGTAGGAATAGACGGATGCCACGGTGCTCCCACCGACATCGACGAGGAAGGAAAGCGGCGTGCCCGCATTTGCATACACGCTCCAGCCCGCGGCGCCGGGGGCGCCGATGGGCGCCTGATCCAGCGCCTGCGGGCCCTTTGTGGCAAAGGTGAAGGTGCCACTCGCCGGCAGCGTGTCGAAGTCCTGCGCGAGCACGCCGCCGGTGTAGCTCACCTGGGCGCGCGCTGACGTCAGCGAGAGGAGCGACGCGAGCACGAACCAGCGGAAGCAAGCGAGGGGGGAGGGCATTCGGGGAAAATGATGCGCCCTTCCTTCGCTCAGGTCGGTGCGGCTGTAAAATCGGAGACGGCTGGCTGCGGCGAACAACGCTCAGATCTGCGCCAGCGCGCCCACATGCGCGGCCGCGGCGCTGGCGAGACCGGCGAGATTGTACCCCCCTTCGAGCATCGAGACGACGCGCCCGTGCGCGTGCCGCTCGGCGATGCCGGCGACGAGCCGCGTGAGATCGGCGAAGTCTTCATCCGTGAGCCGGAACTGCCCGAGCGGGTCGTCCACGCGCGAATCGAACCCCGCGGAGATGAGCACCAGCTCGGGGCGAAACGCCTCCACCGCCGGCAGGAGCTGCTGCTCGAACGCACCGAGGATTTCCGCCCGCCCGGCGCCGGCGGGCAGCGGGCAGTTCAGCGTCGTCCCCTTCCCCTCGCCCGCGCCGGTCTCATCCGCGCGACCCGTGCCCGGATACCACGGCGACTGGTGCGTATTGAAGACGAAGACGCTCCCGTCGCGGTAGAAAATATCCTGCGTACCATTGCCGTGATGCACGTCCCAATCGGCGATCAGCACCCGCGCGAGGCCGTGCCGGCGCCGGGCGTGCCGCGCGGCGAGGGCGATATTGTTCACCACGCAGAAGCCCATGCCGCGATCCGCCGACGCGTGATGTCCC
>JBGSYE010000311.1:0-8278 GCA_041751075.1 Chthoniobacteraceae bacterium | reverse complement strand
TTCCCCGGCAAGCCGCTGCATCTCCTCGCGGGGAAACCGCTCATCCAACATGTGTGGGAGCGGTGCCGGCGTGCGAAGGGGATCGCGGAGGTGATCGTGGCGACGGATGACATGCGGATCGCGGAGACGGCATTTGCATTTGGTGCGGAGGTCTCGCTCACGTCGCCGAAACACCGCAGCGGCACGGATCGCTGTGCGGAGGTGGCGAGGCGGCTGCGTGGCTTCAGCCACGTCATCAATGTGCAGGGCGACGAGCCGCTCATCGATCCGAAGCTCGTGAGCCGGCTCGCGGCGGCGCTCAAGTCGGATCGGAAGATTGCGATGATCACGGCAGCGCATCCCTTTGCGAAAGGTGACGACGTGGCGAATCCGAATCTTGTGAAGGTAGTGCTCGATCGGAATTCCGACGCGCTCTATTTCTCGCGCAGCGTGATTCCAAATACTGATCGCGAGGCCGACGGGGCCGTGCGGGCTAAAGCCCCGGACTACTATCGCCACCTCGGCATCTACGGTTACACCACGCGCTTCCTGCTGGAGTTCGTGCAGTGGAAGCCCGGAGTGCTCGAACAGTGCGAGCAGCTCGAACAACTGCGCGCGCTCGAAAACGGTGCGAAGATCCGAGTCGTGCTGACCAAGGCCGCTTCCATCGGCGTCGATACCCCTGCAGACGCGCGCATTGCCGAAAAGCTCCTGGCCGCGTGAAGCGCCACTCAACCTTCAACGCTCAACTCTCAACTTCCCCATGAAGTATATCTTCGTCACCGGCGGCGTCGTCAGCTCTCTGGGCAAAGGGCTCGCCGCGGCCTCCCTCGGCACCCTGCTCGAACATCGCGGGCTGAAGGTCGTGCTGCAAAAGTTCGACCCGTATCTCAACGTCGATCCCGGCACCATGAATCCCTTCGAGCACGGCGAGGTGTACGTCCTCGACGATGGCGCGGAGACCGATCTCGACCTCGGCCATTACGAGCGCTTCACCAACAGCCTGCTCACCCGCGCGAACTCCACCTCGAGCGGCCAGGTCTATCGGGCCGTGCTCGAAGCGGAGCGCAACGGCGACTTCCTCGGCAAGACCGTGCAGGTGATCCCGCACGTCACCAATGAAATCAAAGCCCGCATCAAGCGCGGCGGCGAGGGCAAGGAATGCGACATCGTGATCACGGAAATCGGCGGGACGACCGGCGACATCGAGGGCCTGCCCTTTCTCGAAGCGATCCGCCAATTCATCCAGGAGGTCGGACCGCGGAATGCCATCGTGATGCACGTCACCCTCGTCCCTTTCATCAAGGCTGCGGGCGAGTTGAAGACCAAGCCCTCGCAGCAATCCATCGCCAAGCTGCGCGAGATCGGGTTGCAGCCGCAAATCCTCCTCGCGCGGACCGAGCACGCCCTCGACGAGGAGACCCGTGCGAAGCTCTCGCAATTCTGCTCCGTGCCACTCGACGCGGTCATCGAATGCCGCGACGTCGAGCACACCATCTATGAGGTGCCGCTGCGCCTGCAGGAGGAAAAGCTCGACGACATCGTCTGCCGCGCACTCAGCCTCACCGTGCCGGCAGCGGACATGGCGCAGTGGAAGCGTTTCGTGAACCGCATCATCAAGCCGAAGAAGCATGTGAAGGTCGCACTCGTCGGCAAGTACACGGACCACCAGGACGCTTACAAATCCATCATCGAGTCGATGACGCACGCCGCGGCCGCCGCGGATTGTCATGTGAAGATCGAGGAGGTGGATGCGTCGGCGCTGGAGGGCGGAGGGAATTCTGAAAAGCTCCTCGGAAATGTCTCCGGTATCCTCGTGCCGGGAGGCTTCGGTGAGCGTGGGATCGAGGGCAAGATTGCCGCCGCGCAATACGCCCGCGAAAATCAGGTGCCCTATCTCGGACTGTGCCTCGGCATGCAGATCGCCACGATCGAGTTTGCCCGCCACGCCTGCGGCCTCAAGGACGCCAACAGCACGGAGTTCAATCCCAAGGCCGCGCATCCCGTCATCGACCTCCTGCCGGAGCAGAAGAAAGTGAAGGGCAAGGGCGCAAACATGCGGCTCGGCACCTGGGACTGCCACCTCCGGAAAGGCACGAAGGCGAGCCAGATCTACGGGCAGAGCGAGATCCGCGAACGCCATCGGCATCGGTCCGAATTCAACAATGCGTATCGTGAGCAGATGGAGGCCAAGGGCTTCGTCATCGCCGGCACCTCGCCCGATGGAAAGCTGGTCGAGATCATCGAGTTGAAGGATCACCCGTGGTTCCTCGCCTGCCAGTACCATCCGGAATTCCAGAGCAAGCCGAACAACCCGCACCCGCTCTTCCGCGGCTTTGTGAACGCCTGCCTCGCGCACGACGCGTAGCGGTCGCGGGAGCGCTCCTTCCATCGTCGGCCCGACATTCGCCTTTGCCGTGCGTCTGACGTCGAGCATACTGCGCTCATGACCGTCGCCCCACCGCGCCGCTTTACTGTAGAGGAATATCACCGGCTCGCCGAAGTCGGCGTGCTGCACGAGGACGACCGCGTCGAACTGCTCAACGGAGTCATTGTCGATATGATGCCCATCGGTCCATTTCATGGAGGTTCGGTCAAGCGACTCAACCATCTCTTCGAGCGAATCAGCCGCGGACGTTGGGTTACTTCCGTGCAGGATCCGGTTCATATCGGCGAGCACAGCGAACCGCAGCCTGACCTCCTCCTGCTGCGCCCGCGCGACGATTTCTACAGCACGAGACATCCCGAACCCGCAGACGTCTTCCTGCTCATCGAGGTTGCGGATTCCACCCTGCTCATCGACCGCGAGGAGAAGCTGCCCATCTATGCCCGGGCCTGCATCCCGGAGGTGTGGATCGTCAATCTCCCCGAGCGGCGCATCGAGGTGTACACCGCGCCGGGCAACGGAGAGTACACTCAGATGCAGTCGGTGAGTGGCGGACAGGCGCTGGCTCCGGCGGCATTTCCGGACGCGGAGATCGATACCGCCGCGCTCCTCGACGCGCCGCGGTAGCGAACCGGACCCATGCACCCGGTGTCCGATTCTCGGAGCGGGATCATCGCGATGGAGGTGATCGTGTTGTGCCTTCTCTTTTTCCCGCTGGGCGGCTGGGCGCAGGACTTCCGCGTGCTCGTCTTTTCCAAGACGGCGGGCTATCGGCACGACTCCATCCCGGCCGGGCTCACGGCGATTCAGCAGCTCGGCATTGACCACAACTTCGCGGTGGACGCCACCGAGGATGCAGCACAATTCACCACTGCGAATCTCGCCCTGTACGATGCGGTGATCTTCCTCCTGACGACGGGCAATCTTTTCGATGCCTCACAGAAGGCGGCGCTGGAGCAGTTCATCCAGTCGGGCAAGGGCTGGGTCGGCGTCCACTCCGCGTCCGATACGGAATACAACTGGCCCTGGTATGGGCAGCTCGTCGGCACGTATTTCCTGAGTCATCACGCGATTCAGCCCGGCACGGTGCTGACGCTCGATCGCGCGCATCCCGCGACGACCTCGCTGCCGGAGCGGTGGGTGCGCACGGACGAATGGTACAATTTTCAAACGAACCCGCGCGGTGCCGTCCACGTCCTCGCGACGATCGATGAAAACACGATCGCTGGCGGGACGATGGGGCACGATCATCCGATCTCGTGGTGCCGCGAGTTCGACGGCGGGCGCACCTTTTACACGGCGATGGGCCATACGTCTGGCACCTACTCCGAGCCGGAATTCCGCGCGCATCTGCTCGGCGGGATCCGCTGGGCCGCCGGTCGCGCGCCGGCGGACGCGGGCGCCACGGAATTCTCGCGTTACGAAAAGATCGTGCTCGACGATGGTGCGAGCGATCCCATGGCGCTCGACGTCGCGGCGGATGGGCGCGTCTTTTTCATCGAACGCGGCGGGAAGCTGAAGGTGTATTCGCCCGTCACGCAGGCGTCGGCAGTCGTCGCGACGCTCCCGGTGTATGTCGGAGTCGATGACGGGCTGCTCGGCCTCGCGCTCGATCCGGCCTTCGTCACCAATGGCTGGCTCTATCTCTACTACGCGCCGGCGGGGGCTGTGCCGGAGAATGTGCTCTCGCGTTTCACGCTGGCCGGGAGCGCGCTCGTGCCCGGCTCCGAGCGCGTGCTGCTACGCGTCGCCACGCAACGCTCCGATGGCCGGCACTCGGGTGGCGGCCTGGAGTTTGGCCCGGACGGCCATCTGTACCTGGGCATCGGCGACGATACTGCTGGGTGGGATTCGGGGGGTTATGCGCCGATCGACGAGCGGTCCGGACGCGCGGCTTTCGACGCACAGCGGTCTTCGGCGAATACCAATAGCCTCCACGGGAAAGTGCTGCGTATCCATCCCGAGGCGGACGGCACCTACTCGATCCCCGCTGGCAATCTCTTCCCGCCCGGGACGCCGCTCACCCGGCCCGAGATCTACGTGATGGGCTGCCGCAATCCTTTCCGCCTCGCCTGCGATCCCGTGAGCGGCGCTCTCTACTTCGGCGACGTCGGCCCGGACGCGCCCGCGGCGGATCCGGCACGCGGCCCCGCGGGCTTTGATGAGATCAACGTCGCGACGACCGCCGGCAACTATGGCTGGCCTTATACGATCGCGAACAATCAGCCGTATCGGGATTACGACTTCGCCACCGGCGTCTCGGGGCCGGTCTTCGATCCGGCGGCGCCCGTCAATAACTCTCCAAATAACACCGGTGCCACCGCTCTCCCCGCCGCGCGGGGCGCGCTGCTCTGGTATCCCTACGGCGCGAGCGGCGATTTTCCCGCGATCCAGGCCGGGAGTCAGCGCACAGGCATGGCCGGAGGCGTGTATCGCTACGATCCGGGCACCGACTCCGAGGCCGCCTTTCCGCCTTACTACCATCGCACTCTCTTCTTCATGGAGTGGTCGCGCAACCGGCTCTACGAGGTGAAGACGGATGCGGCCGGCGCTCTGCTCAAGGTGCTGGAATTCGCGCCAAACATCCCCGTGAGCCGGCCGATCGATCTCACCTTCGGCCCGGATGGTGCGATGTATCTGCTTGAGTGGGGCTTTGGCTACCTCGGCAACAACGCCGACGCGCAGCTCTCGAAGATCGTGTACAACTCGGTGAACAAAACGCCGATCGCCCGGGCCACGGCCAGCGTGACGAGCGGACCGGTGCCGCTCACGGTGACCTTCGGCAGCGCGGCTTCCTTCGACCCCGATCCAGCCGACGTGCTGACTTACGCGTGGGACTTCGATCTCGATGGCACGATCGACTCCATCGCGCCGAACCCGACCCACACTTACACGGTCGCCGGCAATTACACCGCGCAACTCCGAGTGACGGATCCCGGCGGCAAGATCGGCACGGCGAGCATCGACCTCTGGGTCGGGAATACTGCGCCGACCATCACCTTCACCTGGCCGCCGGACGGCGCGTTCTTCGACTGGGGCGATGAAGTCGTGTGGGCTCTGCGCGCTGATGATCCCGAGGATGGCAGCACCGTCACGGGCGGCATCGATCCGCAGGATGTGGCTGTGCAATATCTGCTCGGCCACGCCAGCCATGCACATGGCCTCGGCGAGACCACGGGTGTAACCGGAGCGGTCGTCACGCAGAATAGCCACATCTTCGGCGACGACATTTTCTTCGCGATCTCCGGCACGCATGTGGATCGCGGGGCGCCCGGCGTCACGCCGGCCACCGGTCGCAGCGCGGCGACGCTCCAGCCCAAGGTCCGCCAGGCGGAACACTTCACGGCCTCGTCGGGCATCAACATCGTGGCCACCGGCGATCTTGCCGGAGGACGGCTGGATGTCGGCGCGATTGATCACGGCGACTCCATCTCTTTCTTTCCGACGAATCTGCTGAACATCGAGCAGATCGGCTTCCGCATTGCCGCTACGGCGAGTGGCAGCCGCACCGAGGTCCGCGCCGACGCGCCCGGCGGCCCGCTGCTCGGCACGATCCTCGTCCCCGCCACGGGCGGTGAGTATGTGGATGTCTTCGCGCCGATCGCCGATCCGGGTGGCACGCGAGTTTTATTCTTCGTCTTCCTGCGCAATCCCGGCGATGGCGATTTGTTCCGGCTGAATTGGATCTACTTCCGCGGTCCGGGCGCGACCCACGTCTCGCGCCCCCCGCGTGTCTCCAGACTCGAAGCGCGGCGTCCGGTGAATCTGGTCACGGTCGAGTTCGATGAAATAATGGACGCGGCGTCGCTCGGCACCGCTGCGAATTACTCCCTCACCGGAGCCACGATCCTCTCCGCCACTCCCGCGTCCGACCTTCGCGCCGTGGCGCTCGCCACTTCTCCGCTCGCCGCGAATCAACCCTATGTGCTCGCCATCTCCGGCGTCCGCGACCTCGCCGGCGACCTTATGGCAACGGGCACGCGCGTGCCGTTCAAAGCCGCGACCATCGTGCTCGGCATCAACGCCGGCGGACCCTCCTTCACTGGCGCCGATGGCACGTCGTATCTCGCCGACCAATACGCCAGCGGCGGCGCCAACTTCTCGGGAAGCGCGAACATCGCCAACACATTGGACGACGCCATCTACCGGACAGTCCGCTTCGGCAATTTTTCCTACGCCATCCCGATCGCGAATGGCTCCTACCTGGTGACCCTCAAGCTCGCGGAGGTGTATTGGAGCGTCAGCGGCCAGCGCATCTTTTCCGTCTTCGCGGAAGGCGGCCTCGCGCTCAATCGCGTCGATATCTTCGGGCAGGTCGGCAGTAATACGCGACTCGACCTGAGCTTCCCAGCCACGGTGACTGACGGCGTGCTCGATCTGAATTTCGTGACCCATGTGGATAACGCGATGGTAAACGCCATCGTCATCACGACCGCTCCTCCCACCATCACGGATTTCGCTTCGTGGCAGAGCTTCTATTTCGGATCACCCTTCGCCCCAGGCGCAGCCGCCAGTGCCGATCCGGAGGGCGATGGGCTCGACAATGCCGGGGAGTTCGCCCTGGGTGGCGATCCCACTGTGAGCGACTCGGCTTTCCTCGCGCCAGCCGCGAGGCTCAGCGCCGGCGCAACGCCAAAGCTGACGCTCGACTATCGCAAGGGCGCCACGGGGCTGAACTACCGCGTCAAGTGGTCCGACACGCTCAGCGCGGGCAGTTGGTCGGAGGCCGGGGTGGAAAGTGAGACGTACTTTGCGCCGACCGACTCCTACCGGCGCAGCGTCCCGATCCTGCCCGGCGAAACGCGGAAGTTCCTGCGTCTCGAGGTCGGCCCGTGAGCCCCGAGGCTCGCCATTGACTCCCCCACCCGCGCGCCTACCCTCCCCTCTTCCATTGCAGGGGAGCCTCACGGCTGAGAGGCCCGCGAAGCGATTCGCGGGCGACCCTTTGAACCTGATGCGGGTCATGCCGCCGCAGGGAGCCGCGCCGAACCCGGCGTATTTCAAAAGTCTCAGCCGTGCCGCTCTCCAGCCCACGGCTTTTTTATTTCTGACGCCTGACTCCCGACCTCTGACTCCTCTCTGAACATGATCGCGACCAAAGACTCCATCGAACCCCACAGCAGCGACCAACTTCCCGCCAGCACCCGCGTGTATCTGGAAGGCCGCATCCATCCGGAAATCCGCGTGCCCTTCCGCGAGATCGCGCTGTCTCCCACGAAGACCTTCAGCGGCGATCTCGAAGGAAATGAACCTGTCCGTGTGTACGACTGCTCCGGCCCATGGGGCGATCCGTCCTTCACTGGTGCCGCGGAGGGAGGTCTGCCAACCCCGCGCGCCGCATGGATCGCCGCCCGCGGTGACGTGGAAGCTTACGAAGGCCGCGAAGTGCTGCCGCAGGACAACGGCTACCTCTCCGGCAAACACTCCGAATACGCGAGCAAGGCCGAGCGCAACCGGCTCGTGGAATTCCCCGGATTGCGCGGCCAGCGCCGCCGTCCGCTCCGCGCCAGCGCCGGGCATCCCGTCACGCAGCTTTGGTATGCGCGGCAGGGCATCATCACGCCGGAGATGGAATACATCGCCATCCGCGAAAACCTCGGCCGCGCCAAGATCGCCGAGCTTTCGCAGGACATCCGTCGCGACGATCTCGATAAACAGCACGCCGGCTCCGCGCAAATCGCCGCCGCGGAACTCTCGGGTAGGGTGGGCGTCCCGCCCGCCGGGGAAGGCGTCCCGCCTTCACGCACTTTCACGCCGTCGGTCTTCACCCGATTTCCCCAGCGCATCCCCGCCGAGATCACGCCCGAATTCGTCCGCTCCGAAGTCGCCGCCGGGCGCGCCATCATCCCCGCGAACATCAATCACCCCGAGCTCGAGCCGATGATCATCGGCCGCAACTTCCTCGTGAAGATC
>JBGSYE010000310.1:0-3567 GCA_041751075.1 Chthoniobacteraceae bacterium | reverse complement strand
AACGCACCACCGCGCCGTGCCGGATGTGTTCCTCGTTGCCTTCGCGGCACCCACTGCCTATGGTCGCGCTCCATGAAATTAGTGCGCTGGAAGCGCTTCACCTGGAATCTCACCGCCCTCCCCCCGCTCGCGCACCGGCTGCCCGAGTCCCTCCAGGTGCGCCCCGCCTCGCGCGATGAGGAGAAAGACGTCGCGCCGCTCGTCATCCGCGCCTTCACCCTCGATACCACCTGGGGCGACACCTTGAAGATCTTCCGCGAGCGCCTCGAACTCGGCATGCACACCGCCTTTCACAGCGAGGAAGTGCCCGCCATCGTCGTCGTCCACGGCCCGCGCATCATCGCCGCATCCGTGCTGAGCTCCGAGGAGGACGCCGAGAGCAATCTGCTCTCCGGCCCGTGCGTCCTGCCCGAGTACACCAATCGCGGCACCGGCTCCGCGCTCCTGCATTACTCCCTGATCCGACTCCGCGAGGCCGGCCTCACCGCCGCACACGCCGTGACCAAGGACAACGTGCCCTCCGCTAAATTCGTGTACTCGAAATTCGGATCCACCTCCGCGGCCTACGACTACGAGCCGCTCGTCGCGGGTCCGTAGCGACCGGTTCCAGGGCTTCCTCAGGGATTCAAAAGATGGGCAACTACTTCGCAGACTACGACACCGGCGGTTTTTTCGATGAAATGTTCCGCGCACCCGGCGAGGTGCGTCCGCATTACCAGCAGATCCTGGAGCGCTTCGGCGCGATGGATGCCGCCGAGGTCGAGCGCAAGCACCGCCTCGCTTCGCAGACCTTTCTCAATCAAGGCATCACCTTCACCGTCTATAGCGACAATCAGGGCACCGAGCGCATCTTTCCCTTCGACGCCATCCCGCGGATCATCCCCAGCGCTGAGTGGGAGCACGTCGAGCGCGGCCTCGTCCAGCGCATCCGCGCGCTGAATTTTTTCCTCCACGACCTCTACCACGACCAGCGCATCGTGAAGGAAGGCATCGTGCCGGAGGAGGTGGTGAAGAGCGGGAAACATTTCCGGCCCGAGTTCATGGGCTTCGACGTGCCGCGCGACGTGTACATCCACATCTGCGGCAGCGATCTCATCCGCGACGCAGACGGCACCTACTACGTGCTCGAAGACAATGGCCGCTGCCCCTCCGGCGTCAGCTACGTGCTCGAGAATCGGCAGGTGATGAAGCGCGTCTATCCCGAGCTCTTCGCCCGGCATCGCGTGCAGCCCGTGGATCACTACCCGCAGGAGCTGCTGAATCTCCTCCGCTACGTCGCGCCGAAGAATTGCCCGAATCCCGGCGACCCGACCGTCGCGCTGCTCACGCCCGGCATCTACAACTCCGCCTACTACGAGCATTCCTTCCTCGCCCGCTCGATGGGCATCGAGATCGTCGTCGGCGCCGACCTCGTGGTGCAGAGCGACGTCGTCCATATGAAGACGACCAAGGGCTTGAAGCGCGTGGACGTCATCTACCGCCGCCTCGACGACGACTTCCTCGATCCCACCGTCTTCCGCTCGGAATCCGTGCTCGGCGTGCCGGGCCTCGTGCAGGCCTACCATCGCGGCAATGTGAGCCTCGCCAACGCTATCGGCACCGGCATCGCCGACGACAAGGTGGTGTACTACTTCGTGCCGAAGATGATCGAGTTCTACCTCAGCGAGGAGCCCCTCCTGCCGAACGTGCCCACGTGGCTGACGATGTTTGAAAAGGATCGCCAGTACGTGCTCGACCACATCCCCGAGCTCGTCATCAAGAGCGCGAATGAGAGCGGCGGCTACGGCATGCTCATCGGCCCGCACGCCACCAAGGCCGAACACGAGAAATTCCGCGCCGCGATCCTCGCCGATCCGCGGAACTACGTCGCGCAACCCGTAATCAGCCTCTCGCGCAGCCCGAGCTTCTGCGACGCCGGCATCGAAGGCCGGCACATCGACTTCCGCCCGTACATCCTCTACGGCGAGAAGATCAGCATCGTCCCCGGCGGCCTCACGCGCGTGGCGCTAAAGAAGGGCTCGCTCGTTGTGAACTCTTCTCAGGGCGGCGGGAGCAAGGATACGTGGGTTTTGCACCGGGATTAGTATGAAGCACCGCAACATCGCGGTCGGCGGTGCGGAGCTTCGACGTAGAGCGAGTGTGCCGTCAGGCCACTCGCTATTACGAACGCACGCGGAAGAAGCGAGTGGCCTGTCGGCACACTCGCTCTACGCCGCCGCCAGTCACCACCGCGATGCGCCGCATCCGGCCTGCCTTTTCTACACCACACGCACACTTCCCCATGCTCTGCCGAGTCGCTGAATCCCTCTACTGGCTAGCGCGCTACATCGAGCGCGCCGAGAACAACGCCCGCATCCTCGACGTGAACCTCCAGGTCACCCTCGACGATAATCACTACGGCCCCGCTGCCGAGCGGCTCGAGTGGGAGCCCATCATCGCCACGCTCGAAGATCAGAAACTCTTCAGCGCCCACTACGACGCGATCAATGCCTCCAACGTCTGCGAGTTCATCACCTTCTCACGCGAGAATCCGAACTCTATCGCCTCCTGCGTCGCCGCGGCGCGGGAGAATGCGCGCACCGTGCGCGAATTCATCTCGAGCGAGATGTGGGAGCGCATCAATCACCTCTTTTTGTGGATCACTTCGGCGGAAGCGCGCCGGCTGTACGCCGGCAGCGGCATCGAATTTTACCGGCACGTCGTCGATTGCGCGCATCAGTTCCTCGGCACCACCGCGGCCACGCTCACCCGCGGCGAAGGCTGGAGTTTCATCCAAGTCGGCAAATATCTCGAACGCGCCGACAGCGCCTCCCGCATCCTCGATCTCAAGTACCACATCCTCCTGCCCAGCGGCGAACGGGTCGGCGGCAACGTCGATACCGTGCAGTGGCAGGCCGTGCTCAAATCGTGCAGCGCCTTCGAGGCCTATCGCAAGATCCACCCCGGCCAGGTGACGCCGTGGACCGTCGCGGAGTTCATCATTCTGCACGACTGCTTCCCGCGCTCGATCCGCTTTTGCGTCACCCAGCTCGACGCCTCGCTGCACCAGATCTCCGGCTGCGATCGAGCCCACTTCTCAAACGAAGCCGAACGCCGCTCCGGCCGCCTCGTCTCCGATCTGAACTTCGCGACCATCGAGGAAATCTTTCGCATCGGACTGCACGAATACCTCGACAGCATCCAGGGCCGGCTCAACGACATCGCCTCGGCGATGCACCATCAATACTGCGCGTGGCTGGAAGACGCCGGCTAGGCGGGAAGGCGGAGCGCCAGCGCTGGAGGGACACGCTCCCTCATGTTCCCAAACATCCGCGGGCGAAGGCGGCGTAGTGCCGTCGAGCGAAAGGAACCCGGCTCCGCTCCGCCTCCGCGCTTTCGATTTGGGACACGACGGAGCGTGTCCCTCCATCCTTCTACTTGTTTCTGTTCAGCAGCTCCCGGATGTCCTCGATCGTCTTCAACTCACGGAGATCGTCGCTCGTCCGCGGCAGCGCGGCGGGATCGAGCGGCCTCTTCACCCGCTCCGCCTCCGGGCCGCGGTAGGTGCGATCGCCGCCCGGCAGCTCC